>NZ_JBNKSF010000020.1:0-51214 GCF_050297175.1 Gynuella sp.
GGACATATATGGACGACCGTACCCCTGCAGCGATTGCAGCGAGAACCACAGTTGCAGCGGTCGTTGGGGGAACAGCTTCAGTGATTGGTGGCGGGAAGTTTGAAAATGGGGCCAGAACCGCAGCGATGGCGCATTTGTTGAGTGCTGAGACGACTGCGGGTGCACAAAAGGGCAGGCTGCTCTTGATTTGATTAGTGAGCACAAAGATACAATTATAAGTGCTGCTAGGGCGATGGGAGTAGATCCCCAGCATGTGGCTAGCATCATATTTCAGGAAAAGTACCATGGCGTTTGGGCTAGCTTAAAAAATGGGCCTGCGTGGGCAATGATTGCAGCCGGGGCTAATGATGCCAGTGTCGGTTTAGCGGAAATGGATATAAATACTGCGGCTCGTCTTTTGGATGTGAATGTGTCCACAATGAGTGGAACCACAAGAAATCAAATAATAGGGCTTCTAGCAAATGATCAGTCTGCTATATCTCTAATTGCGTTAAATGTTGCTAGTTTTCAAACAGCGCTTGGCCGGCCAGTTACTCTACAGGAAGCAACTTATGGACATAATGCGGGGGTAGCTGCTTTGGTTAGAGATTTACCGATCGTTCAAGGCTCTCCAATTTCTAGGCGGTCATGGGGACATCAGGGCGCAATTTCGGATGCCTTAAGGTGATGGTGGTTGATGTGAAATATTTCAGATTTATAGTTATTTTTTTAGCATTTTCCGAAACGCTGCTGAGTCTTTTGTTTTATAAATTTGGCGGTTTGTATTTCTATCTTGACGAGCGATCTGAAGTGATGCCTGTCAGTAGTTTGGTAAGCCAGGGTGGCGGAGAAGATTTGCTGATTGGTATTGGGTGTGTTCTATTTTCTATTTTGGGTGTTTTTAATATTGTTCGCTCAAAATTCAGAGTTGGAAATGCTGATATTTTTACTTTATTTATTGTTTTGGTTGTTCAGTCCGTATCGCTGGCGATGATTGAAGTGGCTTCTTTCTCAATCAGTATCGATCAAGCGCACGGCTGGATGTTGTCGATGTGGTTTATTGTTTACGCTTCTCTATGGAGCGCACTTTTTGTATCTATCGTCAATAAGATTAGTGGTGGTCGTTTACTGTCAGGAGGGCCGAGCGCTGTTGTTTAAGTCTTACAGCTGCAGCGCTGATAATTAGGATCTCAAACAGAAATGACCAATGAAAAACAAAGTTTAAAATCCAGTGTGAATACTGGCTTGGCACGGTGATCAGGTGGTAGGAACTATTGGTAATGGGGAAAATAAAAAGGACGTCCATAAACTTGTTAGTAATAAAAAGGACATCCATAAATTTGTTCTGATATGAAAAAATTATTCCATGATTTAGATTGCAAAAATGAAATGAAGTGAGAGGGTGTTCAAAATTCTGTGTCAGCTAAAAGTCACAAAGGCAATTTACTTTTGATTCAAAAACTGATGTAGAATAAATAAAAGGACATCCATAAACTTGTGGTAGAGAATAACTATGGAATATGACCTTAACGCATTAATAAATTTCATCATATTATCGTCTTTTGCTATATGTTGGATAATAGCATTTGCATCGATATTATATATGATGTCTGCGTGGGTATTTATGTTCGAAGATGCAAAGGAATCTGGAAAATTTTGGGTCTCATTTTTCCCCATATTTTTATTTAATGACTCAATACTAAGCAGTGCGGGTAAAAAAAGGAGAAAAAATTTTTTCAAGGCTTCTATCAGCTTTTTGTTTAGTATATTGATAGTTACGATTCTCATATATTCTGGAATACTGAAATAAGTTGGCCTACTATTAAATATTCTGAGGAAATTTTAACCACACAAGACCAATAGGGATAAGCGTCAAACTAAGCCCGTCCTATCCGATGATCGCGGAAGCAAATAACCTAGCGAGGAGCAAGATAAAAAGGACACCTACAAACTTGAATTCCTCTCGCCGTCCTGCAAAGGGGGATTTTGGACAGAAATATAGACAAGTTACTCAACAAGCTAGGTTTTGACGTGCCAAACTTACCGGATTTGGATTTCTCAGTATCATTACGGGTTCAACCTGCTATAAGCCCTGAAGGGTTTGATATGGACATCGTGATTATTAGAAGAGCAGTAGGGTCAGAAAATTTTGCAATGCAAGCGAAAGGAGCTGTGAATTTCAATATAGGAACTATCCAATATGTTGCTGGTAGCGGTGGCAAAATTGGTATTTTTGCAGACAGAGTAGGTGTATCCGCTTCTCTTGATGAGTCAGGAAATATAACGGGAGCTAGTTATGGGCGAGGACTTGGAGTTGAGTTCTCTGGTGCTCTTGAATCATCATCAAATTGGACTCTCTTTACCGGTTATACTAGCTTTGGCTGTAAGTCTAATGAATATATGTGTGGTGGAGAATAACTATGGAATCTGATCTTAACGCATTGATAAATTTCATCATATTATCGTCTATGTTTACATCCTGGATAATAGCATTTGCATCGATATTATATATGATGTTTGCGTGGGTACTTATGCTTGTAGATGCAAAGAAATCTGGAAAATTTTGGGTCTTACTTTTTCCTGTATTTTTGTTTAATGACTCAATGCTAAGCAGTGCGGGTAAAAAAAGGAGGAAATTTTTTTTCAAGGCTTCTATCGGCTTGTTGCTTAGTATATTGGTACTTTCTACTTTCGCATATTCTGGAATAAGTTGGTCTACTATTAAATATTCTGAGGGAGTTTTAACCATAGGAAACCAATAGGGGTAAGCGTCAAACCAACCCCATCCTATCCGATGATTCCAGAAGCAAATAACCTAACGAGGACAAGATAAAAGGATACCCACAAACCTGAACTCCTCTCGCTGTCATATAAGGCGGTGATTTTGGACAGAAATGCTTTTTGTCCAAAGTGCTGATGATATCAGCTGCTCTTTTTGTATCCGTATCGGCCAGTGCTTTATCTTGCAGTGAGAACAATCATTGTAGTGGTGTCGTTCCAAAGATATATCATATTGATTCGAAAGGAATGGTGTACTTGGGAGTAGAGGGTAAAATTCCGTCGACATGCTCATGGTATACTAGGCAATTTACCTTTGACTCAAAAACTGATGCCGGAAAGTCAATGTTGTCGTCACTGCTATCCATGATTGCTCAGAAGCAGAAAATTATGATCTGGTACTCCCCGGTTGATTCAAGCCTGTCTGATTCTGATCAAACAAGTGGTTGTACGCCGGAGACAATGGCGAAGGTGACTGGTTTGGGAGTTGGAGGTCTCTAGGTTTTTATTATTTTTTGGCGTCTTTGGCCGGGTAGCGTTGTCAATGCAGTTATGAGCAAACCGGCCAACATAAGTTTTTTATATGCCGCGAATATATTTATAAACCGTATTACGGCTGACTCCTGCGGCCTTTGCGGTTTGTGATACGTTGCCATTCATTTCCTGATAAATTCTTGTAATCCTGGTTTCCAGTTCGTCTTTATATTCTGTGTTTTTAATCGGTTGATTTGTTTGTATGTTAAAGGCTGGGCTGTTGTTGAGGTCATCATAAAAGTCGTCTGGTAGATGCCAGTCTTCCATTTGCTCTCCATCTGCCATGGCGAGTGCGACGCTGAGTACGCTGGTTAACTGACGGATGTTTCCGGGCCAGGGGTGGGCGGTGAATTGATTAAGCAGGTCCGGGCTTAGTGGGATAAATGGTTCTTTGTGAATTTCACATAGACGTTGATGAACGTATTTGATCAGTGCACGTTTGTCTTGTCGTTGCCTGAGTGCTGGTAATTCGAGATTGAGGCCGGAGATTCGATAGTAAAGGTCTTCACGAAACTTTCCTTCCCGCACCTGTTGTTTGAGATGGCGATTGGTTGCTGAAATCAGTTTGATATCGACGGGGTAGGATTCTGTGGAACCCAGTGGTGTGACTTTCCGTTCTTGCAGCACTCTTAATAAGCGAGATTGTACATGGCCCGGCATTTCACCTATTTCATCGAGAAATAAAGTGCCCCGATGGGCTTTGCGAATCAGGCCGATGGAGCCTTTGCTGTTGGCACCGGTGAAGGCCCCTTTGTCGTAACCGAACAATTCTGATTCAACCAGATCCGCTGGAATGGCAGCGCAGTTGACGGCCACCAGTGCGCCTTTGCTGCGACTGGAGTGATAGTGCAGTGACCGTACAAAGACTTCCTTACCGCAACCGGTTTCACCATGTACCAGTATCGGAATATCTTTTTCAATAATACGGCTGGCCTGTTTGATCATTCGTGCCATTTGTTGATCGCCGTGTTCCAGCTCGTTCAATGGTACAACATCTGGTGGCAATTCAGGATTGGTTTCGGTGCTGTTGTTTTGAGTCTCTGGTTGCTTTTGAGGCTGACGAAAGTCCGGTACCTTGAGGGGTTTGTTTTTGGGTTTTTGAACCAACAGGTGAATGTGGTATTTGCCCATGGCATTCACTTCCAATGGAATGCCTTCCGGTTGACATCGCAATTCATGCAGATGGCAGTTAAATATCTGCTCTATTTCGACCAGCGCAAGATTATGAGCCAGTAGTATTTCAGCGCGCCTGTTGGCGGAAATTATCCGTCCAGTGTCATCGATCGCAATCAGGCCGGACCAGGGACTGTGCAGGGAGCTGACATTGGTGTTAAACGTAATCAGCAAATGGTCTCGGGCAAACGCATTGTAGATCAGCCGGTTTTCCACCGTTAACGTCATGAGTTTGACCATGCCAAGAGTGTGGTCTTGCGGAAGATAGGCATCCGACGAAATATCCAGCACGCCGATCATTTCTTTGTGGGTATTAAAAATAGGAGCGGCGGAACCGACCATGTAACGATTGGCCCGTAGAAAGTGTTCTTCTCTGCCAACCTGCACCGCCTGGCCAGTGGCAATGGCGGTACCAACGGCATTGGTGCCAGTACCACACTCCATCCACTGGTTACCCACCTTAAGCTCTGCTTGATGAGGCAGTAGAAAGCGTTGTTCTCCCCAGGTGCTTAATACATGGCCATTAGGGTCCGCCAGCAGAATGAGACATTTGGAGTTTGCCAGAATATGACCGTAATACGGCAGAACATCTTTTTGGGTGGTATGAATCAGTGTGTGGTGCTGGTCGAGCAGCGAACTGATGTCTCCCTTATTCAGAGTGCCATATGTCGGCTGGCTGTTATGTTGCAAACCATAATGTTCACATCGTTGCCACGAAGCCTCAATCAGTTCCTGATGAGAGAGTTCCCGGTTCATGTTGTTTTCCCGCTGTTTTTATTGGTCCGTATATAACACCAAGTTTTTTATTCTAATGGCCGGTTTTAGATATAAGCCAATTGTCGTAACGGACTGCTATATCTGAATACAGTTATCTTGTTGTTATTGTGTCTGACTGTTCAGAGAAGTGTTCAAATGGTGTTTTTGTTTTGAACAGTTGTCAACAGGTTTTTCGTTTTTGAACATTTTTGTTTTTATTTTCATATCTCTCCAATCGATTGGTTTTTCTGGTTAACTCATTGATTTTAATAACACTCTGAAGTTTTAGTGAACGAATAATTCAGCTTGGCCCGCGCTTTGCTCCAGGTTAAAAATGTTCGAATCTGTTGAATCGAACAATTCCGAAAAAGTAACAATAACAACGGAATCAACCATAGCGGGTTTATTTATGAGTTTTGAATTACAGAACGTCAGTCGAACGGTCGATGGCGTCTATTGGATCGATCATGTTGATCTGACCCTTGAACCGGGTTCCTTTAATGTTTTTCTTGGTCGTACCCTGGCTGGTAAAACCACACTGATGCGTTTGATTGCAGGGCTGGATCGTCCTTCAGAGGGGCGTATTTTTATGAATGGTGTGGATGTGACCGGTGTTCCGGTGAAAGACCGTAATATTTCCATGGTTTACCAGCAGTTTATCAATTATCCCAATCTGACGGTCTACGAAAATATTGCCTCACCATTGCGACTGGCCAACCTGAGTGAGTCCACTATCCGTCAGCGTGTCCAGCAGACCGCCGAAATGTTGCATATTGAACAGTATCTGGATCGTCTGCCACTGGAGTTGTCTGGTGGTCAACAACAGCGCACAGCGATGGCCAGAGCACTGGTGAAAGATGCTTCCATTGTGTTGTTCGATGAGCCACTGGTAAATCTCGATTACAAGTTGCGTGAAGAGTTAAGACAGGAACTCCGAGAGTTGTTCAAAGAGCGCAATACGATTGCCATCTATGCCACGACAGAGCCCAATGAAGCGCTGGCGTTGGGCGGCACTACAACCGTTCTCCATGAAGGCCGGATGTTGCAGCATGGGCCGACTGCGGATGTTTATCATCACCCTAACGATATTCTGACCGCAGAAATGTTCAGTGAACCACCCATTAATGTGGTCAGTGGCTGTGTCACTGAATCAGAGGTGTCCTTCGATGAACAGGTACATTTTCCGTTAAACCAGGACCTGCGCCAGTTACAGCCAGGAAAATATCGATTTGGTGTACGGGCTTCGCATATTTCTCTGGTGCCTCAGAATGATGATGACCTGGAGTTGTCTGTAAAAGTGGATCTGGCGGAGATCAGCGGATCAGAGACGTTTCTGCATGTACGTAATGACTATATGAGCCTGGTATTACATCTGTCCGGTGTTCACGCCTATGATGTGGATGATGATTTGAATGTCTATTTTCCCACCCACAAGCTTTATACATTTGATCTGGACGGCCGTATTGTACAGTCGCCATCGCAGCGGTTGAGGATGTAATCATGGCGGAAATCCGTTTATCACAGCTGGCACACAGCTACAGCAGCGCACCGCAATCTGACAGTGATTATGCAATCCGGCAAATGGATCATATCTGGGAGCAGGGGGGGGCGTTCGCACTATTGGGTCCATCCGGGTGTGGCAAGAGCACCATGCTGAATATTATTTCCGGACTGCTGGCCCCCTCAAATGGGGAAATCATGTTTGATGGTCAGGTGGTTAATCATATGACGCCGGAACAGCGAAATATCGCCCAGGTATTTCAGTTTCCGGTCGTCTACGACACTATGACTGTATTCGATAATCTCGCATTCCCTCTGCGCAATGTGAAAATCGCCGAACATAAAATCAAAAGCAAAGTGCATGAAATCGCCAATATTCTGGAACTGACACCGCTGTTGAATAAAAAGGCCAAAGGCCTTAGTGCGGATGAAAAACAAAAGGTTTCCATGGGACGCGGGCTGGTACGTGATGACGTCTCTGCCATTCTGTTTGATGAGCCACTGACCGTGATCGACCCTCATTTAAAATGGAAGTTGCGCCGTAAACTCAAGCAGATCCATGAGCAGTTCAATATCACGATGGTTTACGTGACTCACGATCAGTTGGAGGCTTCTACCTTCGCGGACAAAATCGCCGTGATGTACAACGGTCAGATTGTGCAGTTTGGAACGCCAAGGCAGTTGTTTGAAAGTCCCAACCATACCTTTGTCGGCTTTTTTATCGGCAGTCCCGGTATGAATCTGGTAAGCGTGGAAAAGTGTGAAGGTGGAGTATGTTTCGGTCAAACCCGTATCGCGTTGTCAGAACAACTGCTCTCTCGTCCTGAATTCATTAATTGTGAAAATCTCAAAGTGGGAATACGACCGGAATTTGTCCATGTCTGGGATGAACCTAATGATGATGCCTATGTTGCAGAGGTCAAATATGTCGAAGATCTCGGCACCTACAAAATCATGACCTTTGTGCTTGATGGTGTGGACATGAAGGCGCGTTTGCAGGAAGACCAGAAGGTACCGCACGGTCAGGCTTATATCAGCTTTCCGGAGCAATGGCTGAAGGTGTATGTCGATGAGTTTTTGCTGGAGGAAGCATCATGAACAAGGTTGAAAACAATAAAGCCTGGTTACTGGTTTTACCGGTGTTTCTGATTGTCGCATTCTCGGCCATTATCCCGTTGATGACTGTAGTGAATTATTCTGTACAGGATATTTTTGATCAGAACACCCGTTATTTCGTGGGCACGGAATGGTTCCGGCAGATCCTCCTCGATACGCGGTTGCATGAGGCACTGCTGCGTCAATTTATCTATTCCCTGGCGGTGCTCGCGATTGAAGTGCCATTGGGGATTGCGGTTGCATTGGTCATGCCTTCCGGTGGTCGGTGTTCTTCGGCAGCGCTGATTCTGATTGCCATTCCCTTACTAATTCCCTGGAATGTGGTGGGAACGATCTGGCAGATTTTCGGCCGTGAGGACATCGGTCTGTTCGGCTGGACGCTCAATCATATCGGTTTGGATTACAACTATGCCGGTGATCCAGTAGATGCCTGGCTAACTGTTTTGTTGATGGATGTCTGGCACTGGACATCACTGATCGCGTTGTTGTGTTACTCGGGGTTGCGTGCCATTCCGGAAGTGTATTATCAGGCTGCCCGTATTGACCGTGCATCACGTTGGGCGGTATTCCGGTACATTCAACTGCCAAAGCTGACGAACGTATTGATAATTGGTGTGCTACTGAGATTCATGGATTCATTCATGATCTACACCGAACCATTTGTTTTGACGGGTGGTGGTCCTGGCAATGCCACTACTTTCCTGAGTCAGTCGTTAACCAAGATGGCGGTTGGTCAGTTTGATCTGGGTCCAGCGGCGGCGTTTTCGTTGATCTATTTTCTGATCATCCTGCTGATGTGCTGGCTGTTTTACACCACCATCATGACAATCAGCAGAGACGATAAATAGGAGTGTGTGATGTCACAACAAACTGTCAGTGTAAATCACAGTGAACGCTCAATACAGAGTAATATCCGAAACCGTTCAGGACGACGCATTATGATACAGAAATCCAGAATAGGACTGCTTGCGTATATCGCCTTTGTGCTGATTCCTATCTATTGGTTATTGAATATGTCATTCAAAACCAACGAAGAAATTCTGGGCGGGCTAAGTGTTTTTCCACAGCACTTTACTTTCGCCAATTACATTAAAATCTTCACTGACCCGAGCTGGTATCTCGGTTATGTTAATTCCATTTACTACGTATCCTTAAATATGGTTTTGAGTGTGGTTGTGGCATTGCCGGCCGCATATGCTTTCAGCCGCTATAAATTTATCGGTGACAAGCACATGTTTTTCTGGTTGCTGTCCAACCGTATGGCACCGCCGGCGGTATTTCTGCTGCCATTTTTTCAGTTGTATTCATCGGTTGGGCTGTTTGATACCCACATTGCCGTGGCACTGGCGCATTGTCTGTTCAACGTGCCGTTGGCGGTATGGATATTGGAGGGTTTTATGAGTGGTGTTCCCAGAGAAATAGACGAGACCGCATATATTGATGGCTACAGTTTTCCAAAATTCTTTATCAAGATTTTTATCCCTATGATTCGTTCTGGTATTGGTGTCACGGCATTTTTCTGCTTTATGTTTTCATGGGTGGAGCTGTTGTTGGCGAGAACGTTGACAGCTGTGGATGCCAAGCCTATTGCTGCAGTGATGACCCGTACGGTTTCGGCTTCCGGGATTGATTGGGGGGTCCTGGCTGCTGCAGGTGTGTTGACCATTTTGCCAGGTATGTTAGTGATCTGGTTTGTCCGCAATCATGTGGCTAAAGGGTTCGCCCTTGGCCGGGTATAAGCGAGGGTAAGATTATGAACTGGATGGCCTGGACATTGCCAACGGCCGTTTTTTTTACGGCAATAGCATTGATACTGACTGCAATGACCGTATGGGAATTTGCGTCACCCAGCATAGAACGAAGAGGTTTTCTGCCACTTAAGACCAGCCGTGGCGACAGGCTGTTCATTGGTTTGTTGAGCAGTGCATATATTCATCTTGTTTGGTTACTGTTGACAGAAACGGCTCTGTGGCCGGCAACGGTTATTTCTGTTGTCTGGATGGCCATTGTGATGCGCTGGGGGTGACCGCATACCAGATTTAGAGAACCTCTGAAAAATGGCTTATTTTCGTGTAGGACGTTGTCAGGCCCCGTCTCACATCCTCGTTTACGTCAGTAAATTGCGGTGTTGCGAGTGGTACTTCCTCGCCTGCATCAACACTATTCCTATTTTTCAGAGGCCCCTTAGAATTTTGATTGACGTTGTGCGTTGCCACGACTCTCAAAGTATGGAGTAACGGCGTAGGGATACATCCACTAATAAGAACAATGAGGCAGATTATGGACAACCATTATAAAACAAAGAGCCTGCTAACCGTTGCGATAACCCTCGCAATGGGAGTCAGTACTCTTTCCTGGGCGGATCAATACAGTGATGCAGCGAAGAAGTGGGTGGATAGTGAATTCACTGATTCGACTCTTACAAGAGAGCAACAATTACAGGAAATGGCCTGGTTTACCAAAGCCGCGCAAAAATTCCGAGGAATGGAAATTAATGTTGCATCTGAGACGATTACCACCCATGAATATGAATCCAAGGTACTGGCCAAGGCATTTACCGAAATCACCGGTATCAAGATCACTCATGATTTAATTCAAGAAGGGGATGTCGTAGAGAAATTACAAACCCAGATGCAGTCGGGTCGGAATATTTACGATGGTTACGTAAACGATTCGGATTTGATCGGTACTCACTTTCGTTATGGCAAGGTCGTTCCCATTTCGGACATGATTAAAGGGGATGGTAAAGATTATACCTTACCCACGCTCGATCTGAACGATTTCATTGGTCTGTCTTTCACCACCGCGCCCGATGGAAAAATATATCAGTTGCCAGACCAGCAATTTGCCAATTTGTACTGGTTCCGTTATGACTGGTTCAACCGACCGGACCTGAAGAAACAATTCAGGGAGTTGTATGGGTATGAACTGGGTGTCCCAAAAAATTGGTCGGCCTATGAGGATATCGCAGAGTTTTTCACCGATCATGTTAAAACGATTGATGGTCAGCGTGTTTATGGCCACATGGATTATGGAAAAAAAGACCCCTCACTGGGATGGCGTTTTACTGATGCCTGGTTCTCCATGGCAGGTGCAGGTGATAAAGGGCTACCTAACGGTTTACCGGTAGACGAGTGGGGTATTCGGGTTGAAGGTTGTCGTCCAGTCGGTTCGAGTGTTTCCCGGGGCGGTGCGACCAACGGTCCGGCGGCTGTTTTTGCAACGACCAAGTACGTGGATTGGTTACGCAAATATGCTCCTCCGGAAGCTCAGGGGATGACTTTTTCTGAATCCGGTCCGGTTCCGGCGCAGGGCAATATCGCTCAACAAATATTCTGGTATACCGCATTTACTGCAGATATGACCAAACCAGGATTGCCGGTGGTCAATGAAGACGGTACGCCAAAATGGCGTATGGCTCCATCACCTAAAGGGCCATATTGGGAGCCAGGTATGAAACTTGGTTATCAGGATACCGGTTCATGGACATTTATGAAGTCGACGCCGGTTGATCGCCGTTTGGCTGCCTGGTTGTATGCTCAATTTACCGTATCAAAAACTGTGTCACTGAAGAAAACATTGATTGGTCTAACGCCTATTCGCGAGTCTGATATCGTTTCGGAACAAATGGCCAAAGCGGCTCCGAAGCTGGGTGGCCTGGTGGAATTTTACCGTAGCCCAGCGCGTGTGCAGTGGACACCAACCGGTACCAATGTGCCAGATTATCCGAAACTGGCACAGTTATGGTGGCAATATATTGCTGAAGCGGCCAATGGGGAAAAATCACCTCAGGCGGCACTTGATGGATTGGCAGCGGCACAGGATAAGGTGATGATGCGTTTGCAGCGGGCGAATGTTCAGGGCGAATGTGGTCCAAAGCTGAATCCTGAAGTAGATCCGGCTGTCTGGTTGAATAAACCCGGTGCACCAAAAGCAAAACTGGCTAATGAGAAGCCACAGGGTGAAACGGTTTCATACGATGACCTGATCAAATCCTGGGAACAATAAACAAAAAAAACGGCGGGAACTTTTCGATCCTGCCGTTCTTTTTTATCCCGCCCTCGTTATTAATCATACTACCTGGCGACAGAACTGTTGGTTGATCACAGAAGAAAACCAGACAGGATTGTTCCGTTGTATGTATATAGCGTGAAGATATCCCCCACAAGACAGATACATGCTTTAAGATAGAAAACTTAGGATGCTTCTGAAAATGGTCTATGTTCGTGTAGGGCGGCTGTCAGCTCGACACACACTCTCTAATTCTCATATATCCCAGCAAACTACGGTTTAGAGTCGCTTGCCTCAAACAATTTTGATTATTCATAAATCCACATATTTATTAATGATATTTTTAAGGGACCTCTAAAAATAGGAGTAGTTTTGATGCAGGCGAGGAAGCACCACTCGCAACACCGCAATTTACGGGTGTAAATGAAGATGTGAGACGAGTGCCGACAACGCCCTACGCGAAAAAAAAGGCTATTTTTCAAAGGTTCCTATGAGTACACCTTTTTCAGGCCATACGTAGTATGGAATTTTTATTCGGCCTATGGGGATATATTTATGGGAAAAGCATTCGTTATTTTTTCCCAGTCGTAAAAATAGAACAGTACTCTGTGGTTCTGGTATTTTTGGGTTTTATATATTTTGATTTAATTGTGACTGGCAGAAATATCGCTAACTAAGCTTGCGGATTTACATGGAATATTCTTCTTTATTGCGTGATCTTTCACTGAATTTTGTCGTGTTCATGATTTAATTGTTAGCATGATTGTTAAATATAAATGTTCGAGTCGAAAACTAAATAGGTTGCTAAGTAATCGGCTACAATTAATGAATGTTAAACGAAATGTTCTGAATAATATCGATGGTTTGGAAGGTTAATCAGAAGTTCATTAAAAAACAGAGAGTGTAATTCTTTGTTGTACCAGGCAGGAAATCTGGATGGGATTCTCATATGAGAGGTTGGTTACAATATTTCTCGACCCGTATACGTTATAAGTTGTTTGCTGGTGCGCTTGCATCGGCCCTTTTTGTTGGTTTGACTGGTGTGGTCAGTTGGCGGTTTATCGAGATATTTACCAGTGCAACCGCTGTTGCCGGTGAAGTTAATCTGCCATTGTTGAGTCATTCCATGGATGCAACAAATGCCATTCATGAATTGACAGGAGCAACCGAAAGGCTGTTTTCGAGCTGTAATGCGATCGATAGCTCCTATATGCTATCGGCGCAATCCAGTCTCAATAGCAGTCTTGCCTCTGTCGATACACTCCTAGTATTTTTGAATCAAGTTCCTTTACAGGCACATACTGACAGTATCCATCAAGCCAGAAGTCGTTTGTACCAGGCATTTACAGATCTGTTGCAATCATGTGAGATGCAAAATTCATTGCAGCAACAACTGCAACAACAACAAAAGTTAGTGCTGACTAATATCGATTTGCTTGATCGCACATCGGATCAAGCGATGATAGAACTGACTTCGCAACTTATGCGAAAGCCGGACGAAAAGGCTATGGCCCACGACAACTATACGTCGTTCTGGCCGATACTGAATTCTTTTGTCCACCTCAAAGACCATACCCGCGATATTCAAAACAGCTTCCTGAAACTGGTCTCAGGGATTCCAGATAATGAGAAAAAAAGATGGTTTGCTGACTACCGGAATTTGATAACTCAGCTCAGTAATGAAACAGAGAAGGCACAACGTTTATTAACACAGGTTGATGAACATCTCACTGATTTTAAAGCGGTTGAACCCCTAGAGACACTCACGCTATCTGTTCAGCGCATTCAGGATATCTGGCAGAAACAAACAGCCTTACGAGTGGATATGCAGGTTAATCAAGCTGCCGCAGATTCGGCCAGACTCACAATGATCTCTACCTTGGAAACACTCGAGTCGAAAATCAGAGCCAACTATATCGATACAAATGCGTCCAAAAACCGGGCTGTGATTGAAGCTGGTTGGACGCTCACGCTTGTGGCATCCATAGCGTCAGTCGTATTGCTGTTGTCCGGTTTCTATTTGTTCCGTCGATTGCTGCAACCTTTAGAACGAATGGAACAACACGTTAACACCGTTTTGACTGACGGCGAGCCATCCCAGCCTGTACTGGAAAAGCTGACCGAGCGGCGTGACGAAATCGGTATGCTGGCAAATTCATTTCAGACCTTGCTTGCGGAATTGGGCTGGACAGGTTTGAAGACCCTGACTGGCGAGCAGGTGAAAATCAACAAGCAATATGAAAGATTATTAATAGCACTGGAAAGCATCCCTCAGGGGATTTGTCTGGTGGATGCATCTGATCGTGTGTTGATATGTAACCACCATTTCAAGGCTATCTATTGTCTGACAGATCAACAGATTCGTGAAGGAATGCCAATCCTCGATGTCGTAACTGCGTGCCAAGATAACGGCGCGGTATTTAATATGTGCAAACAGGAAAAAAATGGAGATCCGGTACCTGCGGGATTTTCATTATCACAGCAAATGATTAATTTCCGCGACGAAAAAATTATCGTGGTTAGAACTGCTGAAACTGCCGAGGGTGGTCGGATATCGATACATGAAGATGTCACTGAACGTCAACGGCAGGAAAAACAGATCACCTATCTGGCCCACCATGATGCGTTGACCGGATTAGCAAACCGGACATTGTTTCGCATCGAATTTAAAGACGTTCTGGATACACTCAATAGCGGCCAACATGTTGCGTTGTTATACCTGGATCTTGATTGCTTTAAAATGGTCAATGATACGATGGGACACCCAATAGGAGACCGGTTATTGGTTCACGTTGCAGAGAGGTTGCGGGTATGTCTGCGTGATACGGATAAGGTCTGTCGTTTTGGCGGGGATGAATTTGCTGTTTTGTTGACACAGCATTCTGATCAGGAAAGTGCCGTAATGATATCCGAAAGGATAATTCAAACTATCAGTCAGCCTTACAATATCGAAGGACAAAGTATTCTCATCGGTATATCCATTGGTATCGCTATTGCCCCAATCAATGGAAGCGACCCCGACAGGCTGATCAAATGTGCAGATATGGCGTTGTATCGTGCCAAACAGAAAGGACGAAAGACTTATTGTTTTTTTGAAGTGGCAATGGATGCTCAGGTTCAGTCTCAGCGAGCATTGGAGGTGGACTTGCGGATGGCGGTAGAACAGCGGCAATTGGAGTTATATTATCAGCCGCAAGTGAGTACTCTTAATCATCAAATTGCCTGCTTTGAAGCGTTGTTACGCTGGCATCATGCCGAACGTGGTCCCATTGCACCTGATGAGTTTATTCCCGTTGCAGAGGATACCGGACTGATCGTTCCAATAGGTCGCTGGGTGTTACTACAGGCCTGTCAGGATGCCAGGAAATGGCCGGAAAGCGTTTCTGTGTCGGTCAATATCTCACTGGTACAGTTTCGTACTGAGAAATTATTAACAGATGTAAAGGCTGCATTGTCAGTATCCGGACTCAATCCCAAAAGATTGGAATTGGAAATCACCGAAGATATTTTATTGCACGATACTTTCAACACACTAACGACGCTGACAGAAATCAGCCAGATGGGTGTGCAGATTTCGATGGACGATTTTGGAACCGGATACGCCAGCCTGAGTTACATTCAGAAATTCAAATTTGATAAGGTCAAAATTGACCGGTCTTTTGTGAACGATCTGGTTTGTTCGAAAGACAATCAGGCTATGGTACATGCCTTATGCCGGCTATGTATTTCTCTGGGTATTGGCACCGTTGCCGAAGGTGTTGAAAACCTCTGGCAATTAAAGTTATTGGAACAGGAAGGGTGTACCAATATGCAAGGTTACTATTTTGCCAGGCCGATGCCCGCTGATCAGGCCGCTATTGCACTCGAAAAGCAAATACACCATATTCGATAATTAACGAAATGTATCGGGGTGTTATAGAGCCTATCGGTAACCAGATGCAATGTTCATGTAGGCATTCAAATCTACTCAAATCTATTCATCGTGGTCTTTCACGACCAATCATAGAAGTATTTCAAAATCCCTCTTTGGCGAGTCTGTCATGATCTGTTACTTTGCCCTTTTTTACTGACATTATACAAAAATGTCTTGATCCTACTTAAAACCAACGAGGATTTCACAAGTCATTAGTCTTTTCTTCAAAGTGTCATAAAAATGAAAAATTTATCTCATATTTGAAAAATATTTTTGCTCTCATGATTTTGAATGTCATGAATATTGTTGCCAAATATCTATACATATCGCTTTTCAGTACCCGTACGAATGTAAACCATCCCTTAGTCTGGCCTGGATATCGTCGGTGTTTAAAAGTATCGTTATTGACCAAGTTCATAAATAAGCTTTTTGATGCCTATAACATAGCTTTTATGGTCATTTATCTACATTTACATGTTTTAAGACTGCAATATTGTTTTAGTGATACGCACTTTTAACACCATCATATGTTTATCCTACTTTAGAATGAGAATCATTCCTTGTGAGTGTCATGTCCAATTTGGAATGGTAGTTTAGTAGCAAAAGACGACATCAAAAGATCATCTTCTGTACATCATCCGACTGAATGTTTAGGCAGAGTCAATGATATTAAGTAATTATCTAAAGGCCTGTAGTGAAGTTTTCAGGCTATGAATTTTGAGTTCGGATTTGAATGTTTTTTTTTAATCGTTCTGCAATGTTCTTGCTAAAGAATGTTAGGTGTAATGTTTGTTGGGTCGATTCATTTCAAAAGTTGTGTATGACACACAGCGTATATTTGCTTCTCTGAATTGACCTGGAAACTAATGACCTTTATCAAAAATCAATACTGATAGATATAGAGCTTACTGTCGCTTTGTTGTCAGCAGGTTTTATAGCGGGAGGGAAAATATGGTAATGGTGACTGAAGAGACAACAGTCAAGGAAATAACAATAGAGTTCAAATCGGCGCCACATGCGGAGTTTTCTTTGCCTTATAGCGTTACCTCTGACGCCTCTATTACAAGCTTGGCGACTGAGGTGTCAGCTTTGATTAAGCAGCGGCTGCATCAACATGGTGCTATCTTGATTAGAGGTGCTGGTGATGTATCTATCGATTCATTCGGTCAGCTTGTTGCAGCGACAACCGGAGATTCCATAAACTACGATTTTGGCTCAACTCCACGTTCCCGCATCCAGAGTGGGGTTTATACTGCCACAGAATACCCCGCGCACCAGACAATCCCACTCCATAACGAACAATCCTATACCAACATCTGGGCCGATTACCTCTGGTTCTATTGTGAAAAGGCTGCTGTCAGCGGCGGTGCCACCACACTGGCCGACAGTCGCGAGATTTTTCGAAAAATACCTGAATCCATCAGACAAAAATTTATGGATAAAGGTGTTATGTATGTCCGTAACTATGGCACTGGATATGATCTGGATTGGCAAAAGGTTTTTAATACCACTGACAGACAGGAAGTGGAAAGTTTTTGTCATAAACGCGATATCCAGTTTGAATGGAAAAGCGAAGACGAACTAACCACCACTCAGGTTTGCCAGGCTCATACCGTGCATAAGGTTACCGGAGAAACGGTCTGGTTTAATCAGGCCCATTTGTTTCATGTATCCAGTCTTGCTCCCGAAATCCGAGAAGCGTTAGTTGAAATACTCGGAATCGAAGGTCTACCGAGAAATGCCTGTTATGGCGACGGTTCGACGATTGAAGATTCCGTGTTGGATGAAATTCGCGGCATATATGACGAAAATACAGTTATTTTCCCATGGCAGGCTGGTGACATCATGCTGGTGGATAATGTGCTGGCAGCCCATGGACGACAGGCATTTGAAGGCGATCGAAAAGTATATGTCATGATGACCTGATACTGCCGAATTCCCTCTGTCTGTTTATCGGAATAATAAATCTCTTAAACGTGTTCATAACACACTCTGGGCTTTTGGCTTCAGTATAAATGGCGTTACATCTTGGAATTTTTTGTGATCGAGCAGTAACTACCATAAGGCATCGGTATCAGGATGTACCGTAATCGGACAGTGTCAATTTGACAACGTCCACCCTGAGCCGTCAAAGACCAAGCCTGGCATTACGCCGGTCTGGTTTTGTCGGCTCTTAATCGGGCCGCTTGGGAAGAGCTGTCTGGTTATTAGATCAATCATATCCAGCACGGAAAGGAAACACAGTGGTCGTAGAATTAATACAGCGTTATAAATGGTCATTACTGTTTGCAACCATACTGAGTACGTTGAGTGCGTTATTCAGTATTGGTGTGATGGTGATGTTAAACGGAGAAATTTCCGCGCTCAGAGAGGGGGTGGATAATGTTTTGCGTAACGTGGCCATTTTCGCTCTGGCACTGGCAGGGCTGGGCGCATTTGGTATTTTCTCTCAATATATCCTGTCTTGTTTGAGTGCTGGTTTTACCAGTCGTATGAGAGACTACATGGTCAGGAATGTCCTGAATACTGACTATGAAGGTATCGAACGTCTGGGCGGGCATCGGATCTACGCCACTTTGACTTCAGATATCAGAAACCTCGCTGCAGGTTTCTCTCTCTTGCCCCATCTGGCCTACAACATATCTGTGGTATTGCTATGTCTGGGATATATGGCGTACAACTCCTGGCAGTTGTTTTCATTTGTATTCGTTTTCTTGGCGCTTGCTATCGGTTTCGCCCAGCTTCTGATGAACCGGGGGATGCGGCTTCTTAAGATACTGCGTGAAACGGACGACAACTTGTTTGGCAGTTTTAAATCTCTGGTCGAAGGCGGTAAAGAACTCAATATTAACGTCAACCGGAAATACTATTTCTATCAGGATATAGTGGCTCCTCAGGTTGAAGAAATTAAAAACAAGACTGTCAAAACCGAATTCAACTTCATCATCATCCATAACTGGACCAATGTCATACTGTTCATTGTGATGGGTGCAATCGTGTTTCTGTCACAAGCAGTGTTCACTCAGGTGTCTGTAGAAGTAGTGACAGGTTTTCTGCTTATCATGATTTATCTCGTCGGTCCTATTTCCTCACTGATGGATATGTACTCTGTTGTGGCAGCGGGGTTTGTAGCGCATCGAAAAATAAACAGTCTTAAGTTGTCCACCAACGGTATGGATTCCGAACGTTGGGATAATCGGGACCATGCCAATGTGACCACGCTAAAACAGTGGAATTGTTTGTCCGTGCGTAATCTTACCTACCACTATGAATCAGAGGCGGGTGAGAGTTATCACTTTGGTATCGGTCCAATCAGTATGGATATACAGCAGGGTGAGGTCATTTTTATTACCGGAGGCAATGGCAGTGGTAAATCGACTTTTATCAAAACCCTGGTCGGACTTTACACCGCTTCAGCCGGAGAAATTTATCTGGACAATATCAAGGTGGATCTGAGTCAGAACCGGGAATGGTATTGTCAGCATTTCAGTATCATTTTTTCCGATTTTCATTTGTTCGATTATGCCCTTGATCGGCATGGTAACCCTGCTGATGATGCACTTATCAATGAACACCTTAAGAAACTCAAGCTTGATGACAAGGTGTCCAGTCACAATGGCGTGATCTCATCATTATCGCTGTCACACGGACAAAAAAAGCGTCTGGCATTGTTATTGTCTTACCTCGAAGATGCGCCGATTTACATTTTTGACGAGTGGGCCGCCGATCAGGATCCGTACTTCAGAAAATATTTTTATCATACCTTGTTGCCTGAGCTGAAAGCCCAGGGCAAAACTGTTATCGCTATTACTCATGATGATGCTTATTTTCATACAGCAGATCGAATGTTCAAGTTTGAAAACGGACAGTTGGTGGACAGGCTGGACTATGAAGATGATCTGGCGGAGCCCGTTGAGTGGCTGAAAAGCACATGAGACACACAGTGTTTATCAAAAATATAAGATGAAAACATCTCAGAACTGAATAGCAAAAATGATTGCTCAGAAAGATGTCAGCGGGGCGACAGACAAGAAAATATCGAATTTGAACAGAGACGAAGTCTCTGAATTCATCGTAACGAACATTCTCGGGAATCCTCAGGTTTTTACGAATTGTGTCAGGACAAGTCCTGGAGGTGCATGTCGCTTTCACAATCCGTTTGGACACATGTGACGGCTCGCTGGAAATGGTTTGGACAATTGCCGGGTAGTAATTCAGAACAACACAAGAACGGATCGCGTCGACTGATGTAGTCAAGTTGGTTCGTGTTATCTCATTCAGATTAACCCGTTGAATATTTTTGTCGGCTTAATCGTGTGATGCAGGGATGAATCACTCTTGGTTGTGCCAAAGCCAGCCAAGAACAATCAAAAGATGTTTCGTGCAACATCATCGGATTTCTCAGCGCGGCCATCAAAAAGATCAGAGCAATTTATTTGATAGCTGGGTTAACAGTACGAACGGAATAAGGAAGGGTGTCATAGATAAAGGATGAGTAGTCTTATCGTGACGTTAAGTGAATTATCATTGACTGAACGGACATATTGGTATTATGGCTTCGGACATACTGACGCAAACGCAGGACCTGCCTTCAGGTTACGAAAAGCTGACTTCTTCACAACAAGCAGTTTACCTGGATCAGCTAATCAATCCGGAAGTACCGGCCTACAATATAGGGATCAAGATAAATTGTGATAGCAGCTTTGAAGCGGATGCCATCAGAACCGCTGTCGAAGCACTGTGTGTTCAACATCCATTTTTGACGGCAGTGCTGGTTGAAATTAATGGTGAAGTGCTGCAACAGACAAGCGAGGATTTTAAACCGGATATCGAGCTTGTTGATTATTCCGGGATCGAAAATGCCTCTCACCAGGCCGATGAGTATCTCATAAAACGTCTTCATGATACCTATGATCTGTTCCGTGCCGGCTGGCGGGCGGTGGTCGTAAAAATCAGCGAACACAGCTGGAAAATACTGTTGTGTGGCCATCACCTGTTTCTCGATGGCGTGTCAGTGGTGAATCTGTTTGAAGGCTTTCTACGCAACCTCGAACAACTTTATCTGGGTACAACCTTTGCGCAACTGACTCAGGAAAGTGACTGGAGTTACCGGGATTACATCCAGGAAGATCAGGCCTATCGCGCCTCTGCCCGATATCAGAAAGACAAGCACTTCTGGCAACAAAAATACCAGACCATTCCCGACTGTGTATTGCCACCCACCGGTGTGCCTTCGAAAGCCACCGACAAAAGTACATTCGAACGGGTCTATATTCCCCGGGCCGTATATAACCGGCTGGAAAAAGCGATCACCGACCACGGATTATCGATGGCTCATTTTGCCATTGCCCTGATTGCTGGCTATTACGCACGCCTTAAAAATCTTGATGAACTGGTCATCGGGGTGCCCGTTCACAACCGAACCAAAGCCCGATACCGCCACACCATCGGCATGTTTGCATCGATGATGCCGGTCAGGCTCCGCATTGATAAACAGCAGTCATTTTTGGCTCTGCTCGAAGAGGTCTCCAGAGAAGTACGCAGTGGTTTTCGGGCTCAGCGCTTTCCGGTAGCCGAAATTAACCGTCTGTGTCAGTTGTCCCAGATCGGTCGGCGACAGTTGTTTGATATCAGCGTGTCTTATGAAAGCAAATATGTTGAAAGCGATTATGCCGGTGGCACATTCAAGGGCATAACCATGCCTCTGGGATACGAAAACACTCCGGCTGCACTGGCGCTGAAGGATCACTACGAACAGGGCGATATCTGTCTGGAGCTGAACTGCAACTCCCTGTATGTCGAGGCCGATGAAGTAATTAAAGTTTGCCAGCGCTTAAAATACATGGCGGAGGTGCTGTCAGAGGCGCTGGAAAAACCGGTCGCCGAATTACCCATCGTCACACCCGATGAACAGCATTATCAAGTACATACTCTGAATCAATCTTTTTTTGCCTGGCGTGAATGTCAGTCTGGCAGGCCAAAACTGATACATGAATTGTTTGATGAATGTGCATTAAGCTTTGGTGATCATCCGGCGGTACTGTATCGATCCTGCAGGGGCGAAGAGCAACAGCTCAGCTATCAGCAGTTACATATCCGGGTTGATCGGGTTGCCCGTTACCTGAGTGAAAAAGGAATATCACCGGGCAGTATCGTTGGTGTTTATCTACCAAGACAGACTGACCTGCTGGCCATCATTCTTGGCATTCTCAAAGCCGGATGTGCTTACCTGCCGTTGTCGGTGGAGACGCCCGTCGATCGCGTCATCAAACTGACAGGATTGGCCCGTAGCCCGTTGTTGTTTGTAAATGATCAGAGCACCGCAGAACAATTTGCCAATGACTCTGCCATAGCTGTGGTTACTGCCGACAGAGCCTTGGTTTATGAAAGCTCAGCAGTTGTGACATTTCCGCAAGTGCATCCGCATGATCTTGCGTATGTCACGTTTACGTCCGGATCTACCGGCGAACCGAAAGGCGTCATGGTACAGCACGATGCCATACAGAGTATTTTTCAGGCCTGGCGCGGGAGCTATCCCCTGAATCCTGGCCATTGTCGTATTCTGCAAATGGCCAATGTGAATTTTGATGTTTTCAGCGGTGATTGGGTGCGGGCCCTGTGTTCGGGTAATACCCTGGTGTTGTGTGACCGGGAGAAACTGCTGTCACCGGTCCAGCTTTATCACGAGTTACTGGATAGCCGTATTACCTTCGCTGAATTCGTACCTGCAGTATTGCGTTCGTTGGTGGAATACATGGTCATGGAAGGGTTGCGATTTCCGCCGCTGGACATGCTTGTTGTTGGCTCTGACAGCTGGTACCACCACGACACCCAACAGCTGTTGGGTGTGCTTGGAGAACAGACCCGGTTTATCAATTCTTACGGTGCCACCGAAGCCGCGGTGGACAGTACCTGGTACGAAATCCATCCGGAGCAGGCGTTTGTCGGCAATATGGCGCCTATTGGAAAGCCGTTTGCCAATACCTGTACCTATGTACTGGATGACAATGGTCAGTGCCTGCCCTTCGGTAGTGTCGGTGAACTCTATATTGGCGGTCCTGGTGTGAGCCTCGGGTATTTGAACCAGCCAGAACTGACGGCAGAAAAATTCGTGCAGAATGCATTTCTGCAGGACGGCAGCCGTTGTTATCGCACCGGTGATATGGTGCGTTATCTCGCCGATGGCAATATCGAGTACATTGGTCGTACCGATAACCAAATCAAAATCAATGGCTACCGGATCGAACTTGCCGAAATCGAAGATCAGCTGGCGGCCATCGAATTTATCAAACATGCTGTTGTCACCGGACAAAAAAACCACCTTGGAACTCCGAGGCTGGTTGCGTACATTGAGTTGCACGATGATATCAGTATCGGGCAGCAACCGATCCCATTCATTAAGGATGCTCTCAACCGTAGTCTGCCGAAATATATGGTGCCAGCTGCGTTCAAACTGATAGATCAGTGGCCATTATCCGCCAATGGCAAAGTGGATAAAAAAGCGTTGTCGGCCATGGATGCCGATATTTTTAGTGAAGATTATTTGCCTCCAGTATCGAACGCAGAAAAAATTCTCACCGATATCTGGGCGAAGTTGTTTCGCATCGATCCTCAGCAGCTCAGTATTAATAGCAATTTTTTTGAACTTGGCGGCGATTCCATTCTGTCCATTCAGGTGGTATCGCGTGCGTCCGCTGCCGGTTTGAAATTGACCATCAAACACGTATTTGAACACCAGACCATTGCTGAGCTGGCGGCCTGCACAGAACTGCGTGCGACAACCGCCGTCGATCAGTCTCCGGTCACCGGAACCGCACCGTTGTTGCCGATTCAAATGCGGTTTTTCGAGGATCAAACCGATCTTGACCACTACAACCAGTCTGTCCTGTTAAGTACCACCGCGGCGTTTGATCCGCAGTCTCTGCCGGCACTGGTAAAGGCCTTGTATCAGCGTCACGATGTGTTTCGGTTGCGGTTCCATAGCTCTGCCGATGGCTGGCAGGCGGAACACACACCGCTGACAGATCAACGGCTGCGCGACAGTCTGGATATCGTTACTCTGGCGACGATTGAGCAGGCGCAGCTGCAAACGGTTTGTGATCAGGCTCATCAAAGTCTGTCTCTTGATGATGGCCCGCTGCTGAAGCTGGTCTACATTGGTCAAGCGGATACAGCAACTCCAGGTTATCTGTTTATAACGGTTCATCATCTGGTGGTTGATGGTGTGTCTTGGCGGATACTGCTGGAAGATATTCATACTCTGCTGGATCAGCATCAGGCAGGCAAAACATTCGGTCTGGCAGCGAAAACCACTTCCTATCAGGCTTGGGGCAGATTTCTTCACGAGTATGCCCGGTCGGAAGCATTCACGGAGCATCTTCAGTACTGGCAAGCAGTCAGTCGTATGGACACCGACAGCGTTCGTGCCACTGTTCCGGCCATTACTGAAACGCCATCGAAATCCTCCAACAGCATAAATATTGGCTTTGATGCCGAACTCACAGGTCAGCTGCTCAATCACGCTGGTCGGTGTTACCGCACCAATACCACCGAACTGCTGCTCAGTGCCCTCTATCTGGCAATATACCGGTTAACCGGATGCGCCCGAGTGGCCGTCGATCTGGAGCACCATGGTCGCGAAACTTTCAGCCAGGATATTGATCTCAGCGAAACCGTCGGCTGGTTTACCAGCCTGTACCCCCATGTACCGGATGTATCAACCTCACCCGGCTGGCACAATCCGGAAACATTGATCTGTGACCTAAAAGAAAGTGTACGCAGGATTCCGGCAAATGGTATCGGTTATGGCCTGTGTCGCTATCTGTTGCAGGACAAAACCCTGCCGCAACAGGCGGATATTGCCTTTAACTACCTCGGTCGCTTTGAAGCCCTTGCCGATGGTCGCTTTTTCTCTGACATCGTTGAAAACTACGGGCAGGTGATCAGTGAACTGCGGCAGCCGGAACATGGTCTGACGTTCGATGGCTGGGTCAAAAGTGAGACATTGCAATTTACCTTGAGTTATGACACCGGTCTTTACACCGAAGTGTTTGTGCAGTCTCTGGCTGATCAGTTTTCAGTAGCGGTCAGAGAGCTGACCGAACATTGTCTGGTTGCTGATCATGGCCGGTTAACACCGTCAGATATCGACCTGACGACCGTCGACCGGACCCAGCTGCAACTCTGGCAACAGCAGTATGAGCAGCAGAAACGCACTCTGGTGAACGTCTATCCGGCCTCCATGATGCAACAGGGCATGCTGTTTCACAGCCTGTTTGATAAAAGCAGTTATCACACCCAATTGTTGTTTGAACTGAGCGGCGAATTCGATACCGATGCGTTTCATTGGGCATGGCAGCAGGTGCTGGATCGCCATGACATCCTGCGCAGTTGTCTGGTGGCTCAACAGGATGGCCAGTGGCAACAGCTGGTATTCCAGGGCTTGGAACTGCCATGGCGATACGCTGATATCAGTGGTCGATCTGAAGTGGATCAGCATCAGGACATCGAACAATACCGGTTGGAAGACAAACGTCAGGGCTTTGATCTCAGTGATGCACCGCTGATGCGCGTAGCAGTGTGGAAAACAGCCCCCCGCAGTCATCAGGTGCTGCTGTCGCAACATCATATTCTTACCGATGGCTGGAGTATGCCGTTGATACTCTCTGAACTGCTGGCGCTCTATAGTGCCCGTCTTAGCCAGCAGCCATGTCAGCTGGCCAGTCCGGTGCCCTACCATCATTTCATTCGCTGGCAGCAGCAACAGGACAGCACCCGGGCCCGCAACTACTGGCGGCAGCGATTGGCAGATTTTCAGACGCCGACACCTCTACCCGGGCAGGTCACCCGTAGTGAAGAGCGGCATCCGGACAGCGCTGAATACAGTCATCTGCATGCGGTGTTCAGTGCTGCTGAAACCGCTCGTCTGAATGCCTTTGCCCGGCAGACCCAGACAACCGTAAACATCATTCTGCAGGCTGCCTGGGCTTGTCTATTGTCCAGCTACAGTCATGAAACCACAGTGACGTTCGGGGTTACGACTTCTGGTCGCCCGGCAGAATTGCCGGGGGTGGAAACCATGGTGGGATTGTTCATCAATACTCTGCCGGTCACCGTCGATGTGGACTCAGGTGTCACCATTGCCGACTGGTTGCAGCAACTGCATCAGGCCCAGGTTGGTAGTGAAGAATTCAGCTATCTGCCGTTCGCGGATATCAACCGGCTGGTGGACAAAGACCCCCATACTCCGCTGTTCGACAGTCTGCTGGTGTTCGAAAACTACCCCTCAGCTGAGTCTCTCGATCACAGCCTGAAAGCTGCGTCTTTACAGCTCACTGATCTCCACAATTACGAAGAAACCAATTTCCCGCTGACCCTGGTCGCCACGCTGGGTGAAACCCTGGCCCTGGACCTCGGGTTTCCGGCCGCAGATTTCGATGCAGCCATCATGGCCACTCTGCCGCAACGGCTCAAACAGATGATTCTGCAGCTGACAGACGATGCCCGGCAGCCGCTCGCAGCTGTTACGCCCGTCGATGCTATTGAACAACAGCAGCTGCATGCGTTTAATCAGACCGCGCGACCATTTGCCGATCAGCTGACCATGCATCGCTGGTTTGAACAACAGGTCCAGGCCACTCCGGACCATTGTGCAGTGGTCTGTGGTGAAGAACGTCTAAGCTACCGGCAGCTGGATGAGCGTGCCAATCAGCTGGCCCATCTGCTGCGGGCCCGACAGATCGGTGCCAATACCCCGGTTGGGTTGGCCTGTTATCGCAGTATCGAAATGATCATCGGTCTCTGGGGCATACTCAAAGCCGGTGGCGCGTATGTGCCGTTGGAACCGGATTATCCCGTTGAACGGCTGCAGGACATTATCGATACCAGTGGGTTGCAGCTGGTTGTGACTCATCAGGCGGCGGATATTCAAGTGCACTCAGTTACACAGATCGTCCTGGATGACGGTCTGGTTGTTCATCAACTGAATGCCCAATCGACGGCCGCACTGATCGATGAACCTGCCTGTGCCACCGATCTGGCCTACATTATTTTCACCTCTGGATCGACCGGCAAACCCAAGGGAGTGATGATAGAACACCGGGCGCTGGTCAATCGTGTCGACTGGATGCAGCGTGAATATTGTCTGGATCACACCGACGTGGTGCTGCAAAAAACGCCTTTCAGTTTTGATGTTTCGGTATGGGAATTCACTTGGCCGCTGGTTTGTGGTGCCACTCTGGTGGTGGCCAGACCGGAAGGACATAAAGATCCTCACTACCTTCAGGCCGTCAGTGTCGAGCACCGGGTTACAACTCTGCACTTTGTGCCATCCATGCTGCGGGTCATGCTTGAAAGCGGCCAGTGGAGTGGGTTTAGCAATGTTCGGCAGGTGTTTTGTAGCGGCGAAGCACTGACTACTGATCTGGTGGAACGTCACTATCAGCAGCATAACGCCGCGTTGCACAATTTGTACGGGCCGACCGAGGCGGCCATCGATGTCAGTTATTTTGCGTGTCAGGCACCCTCGGCCGGCGCATCCATGGTCAGCAATATCTCCATTGGCCGGCCGATCCAGAATATCCAGTTATACATACTTGGGCAGCAGCAACAGCTGTTGCCGGTGGGAGCCGTCGGAGAGCTGTATATCGGTGGTGTTGGTCTGGCCCGCGGTTACGCCAACCGCGACGATCTGACGGATGAACGTTTTGTACAGGTAACGCTGACAGATGGCGTACCGGTGCGTCTCTATCGCACCGGGGATCTGGCGCGTTGGCAGGCTGATGGCAGTATCGATTATCTCGGTCGCATGGACGATCAGGTGAAGATTCGTGGCCTGCGTATCGAACTGACCGAAGTGCAGCAGCACATTCTGGCGCTGGCCGGTGTGCGTTCGGCGGCGGTCATTACCCGGCCTGACCGCTCGCAGCAGCCGCGCATTGTCGCCTATGTGGTCTGTGAGGATGATCAGCCATTGCAGGCACAACAGATCCAGGTTGCGCTGCAATCACGGTTGCCAGACTACATGGTGCCGGCGGTGGTATGGGTGTTGGATGAATTACCCGTCACCAGCAATGGCAAACTTGACCGTAAAGCCCTGCCGGAGCCCGATTTCAGTGCCTCCGATACCGAATATGTCGCCCCGAGCGGACCACTGGCTCAACGATTGACACAGATCTGGGCAGATCTGTTGTCATTGCCTGCGGAGCAGATCAGCGCCGATGCTGATTTCTTCGAACTGGGCGGTCATTCTTTGCTCGCCATCCGATTAATGACCACTTTGCGGGCTGAATTTGATCAGGGTATCGATATTCGCAGTGTGTTCGAACACAGCCGTTTACAGCAACAGGCTGAGTGGCTGGTGCGGCGAGATCCCAATAACGTCGCTAGGGTGTCCGCAACACCAGAGATTACGGCCGCGGAAGACTGGCTTCAGCATGACCAGATCCCTGCCTCTTTCGCCCAGCAACGGCTGTGGTTTCTGGATCGGATTACGCAAGACAGTGGTCAATACCATTTACTGGGCGCTATCGAGGTGAAGGGGAATTTCAATGTCACGGTCGCCGAACAGGCGCTGAACACAATTCTGGACCGTCACCCGGTACTGCGCTGTCACTATCTCAGTGAGGGTGAGCAGGTTTTTCAACGTCTCAGCCACGATCAGCGGCTGTGTCTTAAGCATCTGGGACAGAGCGGTGATAGTGCCGATAAGCGTTATCAGGAGATGGTTGGCTTCGTTTGTCAGCCATTTGCCCTGGAGCAGGATTTGCCGATCCGCGCCGGTTGGCTGCAAACCGCTGACGATTCCGGCGTACTGCTGCTGGCCATGCATCACATTGCCTTTGATGGCTGGTCGATGACCTTACTGGCGCGGGAATTTTCGGAGCTGTACGCCGCCGGGTTGGAACAGCGGCCGGCGCGACTGCCCACCGTTGAGCTCAGTTATTTTGATTACGCTGTCTGGCAGCGGGATTTCCTCAACGCCGACCAGCCGGCACTCCAGGCACAGTTGGAATACTGGCAGACCCATCTCCAGGGGATTCCTGAAGTACACAGCCTGGCGACCGATGTTCCCCGTCAAGCGAATCAACAGCATATTGCCGGCCGTTGTGACATCCATCTGGAACAGAGCCTGCTGCAGGCGCTCAAAACTCTGGCCGGCCGTGAAAAAGTTTCCCTGTTCATGCTCCTGCATGCCGGTTTTTCGGTGTTGCTGTCCCGTTATGCTAATGACACCGATATCGTCATGGGTACGCCAGTGGCCGGACGATTGCAGCAGGAACTGGAAAACGTCATCGGCATGTTCGTCAACACCCTGGTTTTGCGGGCGGATTGCCGGCCTGAACAGACATTCCGGCAATTGCTGCATCATATCCGCGACACTCACCTGTCGGCGCAGCAACATCAGGACATTCCATTCGAATGGCTGGTGGAACAGCTCAATCCGGGTCGTAGCGCCCATTACAGTCCGATCATCCAGATCATGTTGAGCATGAACAACAACCAGCCGATAGAGATGCAGCTGCCGGATCTACAACTGACTCTGCACGATGGGCAGCAATATTTGCAAAGCCAGGCACAGGAAGCGGCACTGGAATTTCCCGGCAAATTCGAGCTGTTGCTGAATGTGGAGGAACAGGCTGACGGTCTGCTGCTGGCGTTTGAATACAGCCGTGCGCTCTGGCAGCCGCAGACCATGGCGCGGTTGGCAGAAAGTTTTGGGACCCTGCTACGGGCCATTGTTGATAACAGTGATCGCCGTCTCGACGAGTTACCACTATGTGCTTCAGCCGACGGATTACCCGTATCGATGGCCGAACCTGAACGCGGCTATGGCCCGGCGGATTCCATTCCCCGGCTATTTGAACAATATGCTGCCCGGATGCCGGAGCAGGTTGCACTGATCACCGCTGATCAATCCTTGAGTTATGGCGAACTCAACCGGCGTGCCAATCAGCTGGCGCGACATCTGCAAACTCTGGGTGCGGTTCCCGGAGCCCTGATCGGCACCTGCCTGCCGCGTTCGCCGGATCTGATCGTAGCGCTGCTGGCGATTCTCAAGACCGGTGCCGCATACGTGCCGCTGGACCCCGATTATCCACCGTCGCGACTCGACTACATGCTGGCCGACAGCCAGCTGAGCATTCTGATTCAGTCCGCTGCACCGGCGACATCATGGTCTGCCTCTGATGTGACGGTTTGTACTCTGGACGCCACGCTGCAACAGGCTTTGGATCAGCTGCAGGAGGATAATCCTGACTGTCCTTTGCAGGCAGAAGATGCGGCCTATATCAACTATACCTCCGGCTCTACCGGACAACCCAAAGGCGTGATCACACCGCATCGCGGCGTACTGCGACTGGTCCGCCAATGCCGCTTCATGACACTGAATGAACAGACCCGTTTCCTGCAGTTATCGTCGGTTTCCTTCGATGCTGCGACGCTGGAAATCTGGGGGCCATTACTGAACGGCGGCAGTCTTGTGCTGTATCCGGCTCAGGCATTTGATATTCAGATCCTGACTCAGCTGATCCGGCAGCATGACATTAACAGTCTCTGGCTGACATCGGCTCTGTTTGACCTCTGGAGTCATGCCGATGGTTTGGAACACTGCCATAGCCTGCGCTGGATTGCCGCCGGCGGTGATGTTGTTAACCCGCAGGCCGTGCGCCGGGTTTATGAGCGGCTGCCAGAGACCACGCTGATCAACGGTTATGGACCGACTGAAAACACCACATTTACCTGTTGTTATACGATTCCGTCGGCGCATCCGGTCGATCAGGCGCTGCCTCTGGGAACGCCGGTCAACGGCACTCGTGTTTATATTCTGGACCGCCATCAACAGCCCTTACCCCGAGGGGCCATTGGCGAACTGTATGCCGGGGGGGAAGGTTTGGCGCTGGGTTATCTGCATCAGCCGGAGCTGACCCGTGAACGCTTTATCGATCATCCGCAACTCGGTCGTATTTATCGCAGTGGCGACCTGGCACGTATCAATTATGACGGTCAGGTTGAGTTTGTCGGTCGTGCCGATAATCAGGTGAAAATACGTGGGTATCGCATCGAACCTGGGGAAATCGAGCGCCGCTTGCAAAGCCATCCGGCGGTGCAGACCGCTGTGGTGGTGGTGTGGACCGATGATGCACAGCAAAAAGATCTGGTGGCCTATCTCGTTGCGACGGATCCAGAGCAGACCGAGAGTGCCATCCATGCCGCCAGAACTTACCTGCGTGAGCAATTACCGGCGTACATGGTGCCGGCGTTTTTCATGGCATTAGCGGAGATACCGGTCACTCGCAACGGCAAGGTAGACCGGGGCGCTTTACCCCGCCCGGTCGTTAGTGCTACCGAATCGACTTATGTCGAACCGGTTACCGCAACAGAACAGCAATTGTGTGCCATCTGGAGCCGGCTGCTGAAAGTTGAAACCGGACACATCAGCGCCACGGATGATTTTTTCGATTTGGGCGGCCACTCGCTGCTGTCCATCAAACTGCAAACCGAAATCAAAGAACACTTCGACATCGAAATACCCGTAGTGACGCTATTTGAAGCCAGCACCCTAAACACCATGGCCGCGAATGTCGACATTCTACGGATTCAACACGGTATGGCCGACGAAACCGCCACAGACGAATACACCGACAGGGAAATATTTGAACTATGAACATGTTTGACTTACTGGCAAAGCTTCACCAGCAACACATCAAGGTCACAGCCGAAAATGGTCAGTTGAAACTGGATGCCCCGAAAGGCGCCATGACCGCGGAATGGTTACAGCAGATCAAAGACCACAAGGAAGATATTCTGGCCTATCTGCAATCCTCTGCCCAGCAGGACAACCGTATCGAGGTTGTTGAGCGCGGCAGACCGTTACCACTGTCCTTTGCCCAACAACGTCTGTGGCTGGTGGATCAGATGGAGGGCGGCAGCTCCCATTACAACGTCTGTAGTGCGTTTGAAGTGGATGGTGGGTTCGATGTGGTACTGGCGCGTCTGGCATTTCAGTGCATCATTGATCGTCATGAAACCCTGCGCACCGTGTTCATTGCCGATGAGCAGCACGGGGCTTTACAGGTCATTCGTGAAGACTGCGAATTTGAACTGCTGACACAGGACTTCAGCGGCAGCACGCGCAGTGACAGCCATGATCTGATTACCGAAAAAGTCCTCGCCGAGGCCGCTTATCAGTTTGATTTACAGCATGACCTGATGCTGCGTATCAGTTATCTCCAGTTTGCCGGCCAGCAAGGTATCCTGCTGTTTAATATTCACCACATTGCCTCTGATGCCTGGTCCCTCGGGATCTTGGTGAATGAATTTGCCGAATGCTATCGGGCACTGGCCAACAGTACTGCACCGCAATTGCCGGCGTTGGCGATTCAATACGCCGACTATGCCGTTTGGCAGCGCCAATGGTTATCGGGTGAGCGCCTGCAGCAACAGCTGGATTACTGGAAAACACAGCTTGCGGATCTGCCTCAGGTACACAGTCTGCCCCTGGATTATCCTCGCCCGGTGCAACAGACCTATCGTGGCGTCAGTCATATCGAGCCGGTGGCCGATGAGGTGTATCAGCAGCTGACCCGCCTGGCCAGAAACCAGAAATCCACGTTGTTCATGGTATTGCACGCGGCGTTCAGTGTCCTGCTGGCGCGCCATGGTCACAGCTCCGATGTAGTGATTGGCACACCGGTGGCCAACCGGCTGCAAAAATCCCTGGAACATCTTATTGGTTTCTTTGTTAACAATCTGGTGTTGCGGGTGGACTGTACAGACAACTGTACGTTTATGGAGCTATTGGCACGGGTCAAAGATATCAACCTCAAGGCTCAGAGCCATCAGGATGTGCAGTTTGACCAGGTGGTAGAGCAACAGAAACCGGAGCGCAGCAATCAGTACACGCCTCTGTTTCAGATCATGCTGAGCATGAATAACAACGATGCCTTTGAGCTGACACTACCCGACTGCCGGCTGGCGGCTGTGCATCCGGACGAGATCGAAACCCGCTATGAGCTGATCTTGTATGCCGTTGAAGAACACAATCATCTGTCCTTTAACTGGGTATACAACAAGGCCTTATTCAAGGCCGAGACTATCCACCGTCTTGCCGCACATCTGAATCGATTACTGGCGGATATCGGTCGTCACCCTGAAACCCCGATATACCAGCTGGCACTGCTCAGCGATGCTGAACAACAACAGTTGCAGGGTTTCAGCGAGGGTTCGGCTGCCGAGCACCGGACTCATGAAGCCGAGCCCGTATCAATACTCGCACAATTCGAGCAACATGCTGCGACGACGCCTGATGCCTGTGCCGCCGTTTGTGGCGAGGCGCGGTTGAGTTATCGCGAGCTGAACGAACGAGCCAACCAGCTGGCCAGACGGATGCAGCAACAGGGCGTTAGTCGTGGCGACCGTGTTGGTCTTTATCTGCTCCGCAGTATCCACCTGCCGGTCGCGATACTGGCGGTGTTCAAAGTAGGGGCCGCCTATGTGGCACTGGAGCCATCCTATCCACGCGCGCGGCTTCAGTACATGCTGGCCGACAGTGGCGCGACGCTGGTACTGAGCCAGAGCTCGCTGCCCTATACCGACGAACTGCCACAACAGATGCCGGTACTGGTGGTGGATGAGCATGATGCAGATGCGACGCTGAGTGGCGATAATCTGTCGGCAGTGGCACCCGGGGCGCTGGCCTACGTGGTGTACACCTCTGGGACCACCGGTCAGCCCAAGGGGGTGGCTGTCAGTCAGGATAATCTGGCCGCCTATGTGTCCGGTCTGTTGACTGCATACCCAATTGCCCATGGGTTACGTTACGGACTGTTGTCCACCGTAGCGACCGACCTGGGGAATACCGCACTGTACACCTGTCTGGTGCGCGGCGGTGAGCTGCATCTGATCGATGATGATACGGCTACTGATGCCCAGGCCTTCATGGCCTATCTGCGTCAGCAACAGCTGGCTTTTCTGAAACTCACTCCAAACCATTTCAATGCTCTGTTTGCGACCGAAGAGATTGACTCGACGCTGCCGCTGCAGTGGCTGTTTGTAGGCGGAGAGGCCAGTCATGGTGAAACCATCAGTAAGTTGCGGCGCCTGGCCGACAATGGGTGTCAGGTCATCAACCACTATGGCCCTTCGGAAACCACGGTCGGTGCGACGACCTATGCGCTGACCGCTGATCATCAGGATGCGGTGGTGCCCATTGGTCGGCCGCTGCCCCATGCCTGTACCTGGGTGCTTGATCATCATCGTCAGCCAGTGCCTCAGGGGGGCATTGGGGAATTGTATATCGGTGGTGATGGCGTGGCCCAGGAGTATCTGAATCAGCCCGAACTGACGGCGCAACGGTTTATCGATAACCCGTTTGGTAATGGAAAACTCTATCGTACAGGGGATCTGGTGCGATATCTGGCATCCGGCGAGCTGGAATTTATCGGTCGGGTCGATGCTCAGGTGAAAATCCGTGGATACCGCATCGAACTCGGCGAAATCGAACAGCAGCTGGCAGCCATTGATGGCGTACGTGCGGCGGTGGCCGTTATTGTTGAGGACGATAGCGGCGCGAAAAAAATTGCCGCCTATGTGGTCATGAATGATGCGCTGACAGGCGATGCCGATGTGATGCGTCAGACTCTGGCGCAGGCACTGCCGGACTACATGATTCCGGCCACGTTCACTTTTCTGCCACAACTGCCACTGACTTCAAACGGCAAAGTCGATCGCAAGGCGCTGCCGGACCCGGACGAAAATGCTACCCGTGACCAATACGTGGCGGCGCAAAATGAAGTTGAACAACAGCTTGTCGATATCTGGGCCAAAGTGCTGAAAACCGATGCCGCGACCCTCAGTACCACGGCCAATTTCTTCGAGTCAGGTGGTGATTCCATTCTGTCGATTCTGATGATTTCCCGGGCCGTCAAAGCCGGACTGGTGTTATCACCCAAACTGCTGATCAACTACCAGACCATTCAGACTCTGGCTCCTCATGTAAAACGGAAAAATGCGCCCCAGGCCCCGTCCGTGACCGACAACGCCAGCAAGGGCGAGCAGCCGCTGTTACCGGTGCAGCAACGGTTCTTTGAATGCGAGGTCGAGCCGCATCACTATAACCAGTCTGTACTGATTACCACGCCCGCTGGGTTCAGTCTTGAACAACTGCGCCATGTGGTCAGCTGGCTGGTCAAAAAACACGATGTCCTGCGGTTGAGTTTTGAGCAGCGTCAGCAGGGCTGGCACGGTCATTATGTGGCCGTCGAAGAGTCGGCGCTGCAATCGGCCATTCGTCATATCCGGGTACCCTCCCTGGCGACGGATGCGCTGAGCAGTATCCTTGACGACATTCAACAGGGTCTGGTGCTCGATAGCGCACCATTGATCCGGTTTGTCTGGCTGACCACGGCGGATAACACTGCCGGGCGGTTGTTGATCGTGGCTCATCACCTTGTCGTTGATGGGGTGTCCTGGCGTATTCTGCTGGCGGATATGGAGCTGTTGATACAGCAGGCAGATAACCATGACGCGCTGCAACGCTGGCAGGCTCAGAAAACCACTTCCTATCAACAGTGGGCGCAGCAGCTGCAACGATACGGCAGTAGCCAGCGCGCCGCTGATCGCCGCGCCCGCTGGCTGCAGATTCTACAGACAGAGGCGCCACAAACTCTGGCAATCCGCGATGATGCCGGTCAGGGTCATCATGGTGAGGCCGGCGAACACAATTTCGCCCTCAATGCTGAACTGACCGAACTGTTGTTGAAACAAGTACCCCGTCGCTATCGCAGTAACGTCCATGAAGTACTGCTGACGGCTCTGTATCTGGGGCTGTCGCAATGGGCGGATATCGATACCCTGCGCATCGATCTGGAAGGTCATGGCCGTGAAACCGGTCTGGCTGATCTGAGTGAAGACCTCGATCTGAGTCAGACCGTCGGCTGGTTTACCTCAGTGTACCCGGCGTTACTTTGTGCAGACCGTTACGATCTCGCAGCGACCCTGTCTGTGATCAAGGACCAGCTGCGGCGGATCGAACATGGCGGTATAGAGTTCGGTATTTTCAAATACCTGCTCCGGGACGAGGCGTTTGTCCGCTGTCCCGCATCACCGGTCATTTTCAATTATCTCGGCCAGTTTGATCAAAGTCTGACCGATGACAGTGACTTTGCGCTCACCACTGAGTCCAGTGGCTGTGAAATCAGTCCGCGTCGGCCCCTGGCTTACGAATTGAACATCAGTGCCGTTATTGTCGAGCAGACGTTGCAGTTCAGTATTCTGTTTGACCGGCAGCGGTTTACCGATGCTTCGGTGGCGCAGTTGAACAGTGCCATTGAATCGGCCCTGCATTCGTTGATCGATCATTGCCTGACCATACCCGAAGGCACCTGTTCGGCAGCGGATTTCCCGTTGGCTCACCAGGCTGAACCGGGGTTACAGCAGGCTCAGCTGAACGCCTTGCGGACGGCCGGATACCAACTGCATCCGCAGTCGTTGGAATTGACCCGTGAATCGGACAATGGCACCGGCATCAATACCGTGGTGGATATCTATCCGGTCACGGCAATGCAGCGCGGCCTGCTGTTTCATAGTGCCGTAGAGGGCGGGGCCTATGTGTCCCAGCTGGTTATGACCCTGAAGGGTGAACTTAACCTCGAATATTTTCGCCGCGCCTGGCAGTCAGTGGTCAGCCGGCATGCAATTTTCCGGACCTTTTTCATCGGTCTGGATGCCGCCGCCGCGTTTCAGGTGGTCACACAGGCGGCGCAATTGCCGTTTCAGGAGGAGGATCTGAGTCAGCTGCCAGCCGATAAACAGCAGGCGGTGCTTGAGCGGCTGGTGGCTGAGGACAAACAACACGGCTTCGATCTCCAGCAGGCGCCGTTGATGCGGGTGACCGTCTGGAAGCTGGGAACTCAGCATTTTCAGGTGCTGTGGAGCCGGCATCATGCTCTGAGTGATGGCTGGAGTTCACAACAGGTGTTCGAAGAAGTGACCGCGACCTATCAGTCACTGCTGCAACAGCAACCGTTGCAACTGCCCGAACCACCGCCTTATCGGAACTATATTGCCTGGCTGCAACACCAGAACGTAACAGCCGCGCGGGAGTTCTGGCGTCGTTATCTGCAACCGGTCAATGCGCCGACCCGTATCGGCGTTGCCGGTGTAGCAGTCAATGGTGATGAAACCGGATTGGGACGGGAAATCCTGCAGCTCGATCCGGTTTTGTCTGAGGCCATGGCTACCCTGGCGCGCCAGTCCCGTACGACAGTCAGCACGGTGGTGCAGGCCGCCTGGGCTTATCTGTTGTATCGCTACAGCGGTGAAAACCGGGTGACGTTCGGAGAGACCGTTTCCGGCCGTCCGGCGGACCTCGATGGCGTTGAAACCGTGGTTGGGCTGTTCATCAACAGTTTACCGGTATCGGTCGAACTGGCACCGCAGAGCACGGTGCTGAATTGGTTACAGTCGCTGCATCAGGCCAGTATCGAACGCAGTGAGCACGGATTCGTGCCGTTGGCGGACATCCAGCAGCTCAGTGCGTTGAACAATCACAGCGAACTGTTCAGTTCGCTGATCGTGTTCGAGAGTTATCCAGGCGAGCAGGGGGCAGACAGTGTGGTGGATAGTGGTTCCGGATTACAGCTGGAATCATTTTATACCGATGAATACACCCACTACGACCTGACCCTGTGTGTGGAACCCGGGGCGGCGATGGAATTCCGGCTTGAATATCAGCGTCAGCGCTATGCTCCGGTGATCATTCATCAGATGCTGACGCATCTGCAACGCATCCTGCAACAGCTGGTAGCAGCTCCGGACGCCCGGATAGCTGACATCGAATTGCTGTCGGTCGACGAACAGCGTTTGCAGTTACAGCAGTGGAACAGCCCACAGGTGCAATATGCCGGCGCGGCTACCATCCACGAACGCTTTCAGGCATTGGCGGCACAGTATCCGCAACGGGTGGCTGCGGTGCATAACGAGGACAGCATCTGCTATGGCGAACTGGACCAGTATGCCAACCGACTGGCCGGTTATCTGCGTGCCAAGGGTATCGCCAAGGGCAGTCTGGTCGCCATTTATGCCTATCGTTCGGTACATTTTCTGGCTGCCATACTTGCGACCATGAAGGCCGGCGGTGCTTATGTGCCTCTTGATCCGGTTAATCCGCCGGAACGTATTCGTTACATGCTGGAGGATTCCGCCAGCGCCGTGGTGATTACCCAGAGTGCATTGCTGGACCGTATCGATAACGCCGATGCGGTGAATATCTTCTGTCTGGACCGTGACCAGTCACTGTTGTCGGCCTATGCCGATGATGCGCCAGTGACCGGGGTCAGCGCTGATGATCCGGCCTATATGATCTACACCTCCGGTTCCACTGGCCGGCCCAAAGGTGCGTTGGTTCATCATGCCGGCGCTTTGAACCATATCGATGCCGAGTTCGATGTACTGAATTTTATGTCTGCCGACCGGCAGCTGCTGCCGAAAAATTTCCTTCAGAGTGCGGCTTCCAGTTCCGATGTGTCGGTCTGGCAGTTCCTGGCACCGGTGATCAGTGGCGGGCACACCGTCGTGCTCGATGATATGACTGATTTCGCCAGTCTGATGCAGATGCTGCAACAGCATCGCGTGCATCTGATCCAATGTGCTCCGGTATTGCTGCAGTTGCTGGTGGAATACGTTGCCGAACTGCCACCGGCGCAGCGGGCGTTACCCGATCTGCAATGGATGATGTGCATCGCCGAAGCCGCTCCCGTCAAGCTGGTGAACCATTGGCTGTCGCTGTATCCCGATATTCCCATCATGAATGGTTATGGTCCGTCGGAGGCATCCGACGACATCACTTACTACATTGTCGATAAACCGTTGCCCGATTCCGAACGCAATATTCTGATCGGTAAACCATTGCCAAACCTGACGGCTTATATCGTTGATCCGCAACTGCAGCTGCAACCCCTTGGCGTACCGGGAGAGCTGTGTATTTCCGGAGTCGGCGTCGGGCCGGGTTATTGGCGCAATCCTGATAAGACGGCCAGCAGTTTTGTCAGCAACCCGTTCAGCCGCGATGGCAATGCTTATCAGGTGCATGGCGACCGCATTTACCGTACTGGCGATCTGGCGCGCTGGTTGCCGGATGGCAATCTGGAATTTATGGGCCGTCTGGATAATCAGACCAAAGTGCGCGGGTTCCGTATCGAACTTGGGGAGGTGGAGGCCCATCTGGCACGCCTGTCCGGTATTGGCGAAGTCGCCGTGCTGGTGCGTAAGGACAGTCTGGGCAACAACACCCTGGCGGCATACATCGTCTGCCGCTCGCAGGCGCCGTTGTCGGTGCAGCACATCCGTGACCAGCTGAGCCAAAGCCTGCCGGACTACATGATTCCGGCCACATTCACCTTTATGGACAAGATGCCGTTGACGCCGGCCGATAAGATTGATCGCGCCGCCTTGCCGGAACCGACTGTGGAGCTACGCGAAGATTTCGTGGCTCCGGCTGGTGAGAAGGAAATCAAGCTGGCAAAAATCTGGCAGGAGTTGCTGGGCATGGCTCAGGTCAGTGGCAACGACAACTTTTTTGCCTGTGGCGGTGATTCCATTCTGACCATTCAGCTGGTCTCACGGGCGCAACGTGTGGGGGTGAACATCACCCCACGGCAGGTGCTCGAAAGCACCAGTCTGACGGCCCTGGCCGCAGTGGCCAGTGATGAGCGTCGGATCGATGCACCGCAGTATCCGATTAGCGGACAACAGCTCTGGCTACCGGTTCAGAGCCGCTGGCTGGCAGGTGATCAGACCGACATGCACCATTACAACCAGTCGTTTCTGCTACGGCCACCAGCCGGGTTTGAAATGGGGCAGCTGCAACAGATCCTCTCTGCGTTGTACAAAAAACATGATGTTCTGAGACTGAGCATACAGCCGGCGGCGGGCGTCTATAGCCCGTTCCAGTCGTCGCTGGTTCACGATGCCATGGGCCATGAATCCATTGCCGGGCTGGCTGTGAATGACAAGCCGAACCGGCTGCGGCAGATCTGCGAGCATGTCCAGACCACGCTGTCCTGGGCGGATAACCGGTTGTTACGGGCTGTTTTGATTGATGCCGACCGTGAAGAAGAACGGCGTTTGCTGCTGGTCATCCATCACATGATCGTCGATGGCGTTTCCTGGCGCATCATCAAGGCTGATTTCGAACAGGCCTGGCAGCAACTGCAGGCCGGCCAGGGCATTGATCTTGGACCTAAAACGTCATCGTTCCAGCAATGGGCCGGTGCTCTTAACCGTTATGCCGAAACCGGCATCAGCGAGGCGGAACGCGAGTACTGGAGCGCACAGCACAGTACGGTCGTGACGCCATTGCCCGTCGATCAGCAGACTGATGACCACACCATGGCTGCGGCAGCAGAGCTTCGCTTTGAGCTTGACCGCGAGATCAGTGCAGAACTCGAAGGTCGGTGTCATCAGGCATACCACACCCGCAGTGATCATTTGATTCTGGCGGCAATTGTGCGGGCCCTGAATCTGTGGTTCGGGCGATCCAGCATCAAGGTCGAACTTGAAGGACACGGGCGTTTTGATCAGCTCGATCAACTGGATGTCAGTGAGACCGTTGGTTGGTTTACCAACCAGTACCCATTGATATTCAACGTTAATAACGACTGTAACATCGCAGAACTCATTACCCAGGTGAAGGAAACCCTCAATACCGTGCCGAATGATGGTATGGGGTATGGCCTGCTGTTTGGTGGTCAGCCCGCTGATGATGTGCAGATCTCCTATAACAACCTCGGTAAAGTCGATAACGCAGAAACAGCCGGTGAAGCGTTCAGTATCGCCACCGAAGCTTATGGCAACGACGTCAGCCCACGCCGTCAGCGAGAACATCCGTTGTCCTTCAGCGTCAAAACGGAGGCGGGAATACTGTCTCTGACCGTCCATTACAACCGTCACGAATACCAGCAAGACACCATCGATGTGCTGGGTGCGCAGATCATTCGTACCCTGACCGGGCTGATCGGTCACTGTTGCAGTCGTCAGAACCGTTGTTTTACCCCCAGTGATTTCCCGTTATTGCCGGTTACCCAAGGGCAGTTACAGACATGGCAGCAGAGTTATCCGCAGCTGTGCAAACTGTATCCGGCCACGGCAATGCAGCGCGGCATGTTGTTTCACAGCGCACTGGATGCCTCGGCCTATTGTTCGCAGTTGGATCTGCAACTGCACGGACCTCTTGAAACCGAAATTTTCCGGCAGGCCTGGCGGACGGTTATCCGTCGTCACGATATTTTCCGGACGGCGTTTGTCGGCAGTGAGCATCACCAGTTGGTGGTGGAGGACGCTGACATGCCCTGGACCGAGCAGGACTGGCGACCATTGAACACCGGGCAACAGGAGCAGCAGTTTGCAGACTACCAGCAGGCTGACAAAGCCAGGGGATTTGATGAAACCCAGATTCCGCTGATGCGTATGTCACTGTTTCGTCTGAAGGACGATCAATATCGGCTGTTGTGGAGTAACCATCATGTGCTCATGGATGGTTGGTCGTTGCCAACGGTGTTTGCTCAGGTCATGGAATACTATCAGGCCGGCCTCAGTGATCCAGCGGCAACTATCAGCCTCGTGCCGCAGACACAATATGACGATTACATCCACTGGTTGCAGCGCCAGGACCACAATGCTGCAGAAGCGTTCTGGCGCAATTATCTGGCGACTCTGGAAACCCCAACCCACCTGAGCCTGCCGGCTGCTACGGCCACGTCGGACGATAGCTCCGGTGAATGCCGATTGGATCTGTCGGCGACATTGACCGCACAGCTGCAACAGCGCGCCCGACACCACAGAACCACCCTGAATATCCTCATGCAGGCGGCCTGGTCCTACCTGCTGCATTGTTACAGTGGTGAAGATCAGGTGCTGTTTGGTGAAACGGTGGCTGGTCGGCCGGGGGATCTCAACGGCGTCGAAGACATCGTTGGGCTGTTTATCAACAGCTTGCCCGTCAAGGTGGATTTCAGTGCCGATATGACCATTGCTGACTGGCTTCAGACATTACACCACGACAGCTCCAGCCGCAGTGATCATGGCTTTCTGTCATTGCCGGAAATCCAGAACCTCAGTCCCTTCGGTAACGGGGTGACGCTGTTTGAAACCCTGCTGGTGTTTGAAAACTTCCCGGTGGCCGGTCAGTTGCAGGAACAGTCCGTTCTGACCATCAGTGATGTCTGCGCCGACGAACAGACCAACTTTGATTTCACCCTGGTCATTTATGCCGGTGACACACTGGCGTTGAACCTGCGTTATCAGCCTCAACAGCATGATTCCGCAGCGGTGCAGACTTTGTTGCGGCATTTTGCCGGTATCCTGGAAAGTCTGGCGGATCCGCAACGGCTGAAGCTCAGTGAACTGACGATGCTTGATCCAGAGGAAACCCGCTGGCTGCTCGATCCAGCTCTGCGCCCGACCCCGCATCGGCCTGTGGAAAGCGAACTGCGGCTCGGTGAGGTGGCCCGTCAGGCCGCTGAGCAACCGTTGCAGCGTCTGTTTGAACAACAGGTTGAACGCACTCCGACTGCTATTGCTGTGGTTTGCGAAGGTGAGTCGTTGAGCTATCAGGCCCTGAATGAGCGGGCCAATCAGCTGGCGGCGGAACTGCGGACTCATGGGTTATCACCGGATACTCTGGTGGGCATTTGTCTGGAACGTTCTGTGGACATGGTGGTGACCATACTGGCGGTACTCAAAGCCGGGGCCGCCTATGTGCCGCTGGACCCGCACTATCCGCGCGAGCGTCTCGACTACATCGTCAGTGACAGCCGGATGGCATTACTGATTACCGAAACCCGGCTGACAGAGCGCTTCAGTGAGCAGTCGTCGCTGACGCTGATCTGTCCGGATCAGCCTGAAATGCAGCAGCGTCTGCGTCAGCATCCGGCCGTTAATCCCGAACCTTTACCCGGTGCCGGCAGCCACGATCTGGCCTACATCATTTACACCTCCGGATCCACCGGCCAGCCCAAAGGCGTCATGGTTGAGCATGGCAATGTGCACCGGCTGATGCAGGTGGCGCAGCTGGATTTTGAGTTTAGTGGTGATGATGTCTGGACCTTGTTCCATTCCTTCGCATTCGATTTCTCGGTCTGGGAGATCTGGGGCGCATTGAGCAGCGGTGCCCGATTGGTGGTGGTACCGAAAACAGTGGCGCAGTCGACTGAAGAGTTTTATCAGTTGCTGGCACGTGAGCAGGTGACGGTGCTGAACCAGACCCCGACGGCGTTCGAACAACTGTGCCGTATGGATGAACTGCAGCCGCAGCCGCTGGCGTTGCGTTATGTGATCTTCGGCGGGGAGGCGCTGAAGCTCGAATCCCTGCGTACCTGGATCAGCCGTCATGGCGATAACCAGCCGACGTTGATCAACATGTACGGCATTACCGAAACCACCGTTCACGTTACCTGGCGGCGTATTACCGCCGCAGACATCAGCAGTGGCCGTGGCAGTCCGATCGGTTATCCGCTGGCGGATTTGCGGGTGTACATCCTTGATGCCCATCAACGGCCAGTGCCGGTCGGCTGTGTCGGTGAGTTGTATGTCGCCGGTGCCGGGGTAACCCGTGGTTATCTGCACCGGCCGGAGCTGACCGCCGAGCGCTTTGTGAACTCGCCGTTTGCCGCCGGAGAAACCCTGTACCGCACCGGAGATCTCGGCCGATGGCTGGCCAATGGTGAAATCGACTACGTCGGACGTATCGATCATCAGGTCAAAATCCGTGGTTTCCGGATCGAACCGGGTGAAATCGAGCAGCACATTATGGCCCTGGATTGTGTCAATTCAGCCCTGGTGACCGTGCATAACCAGGCTTCTCTGGTTGCTTACCTTACACCGGCACAAACATCGCGGGCCGAGCCGGCACGGCAGCCGGAACTGATCACCGAAGTACGAGCGGCACTGCGGCAATCTCTGCCGGAACACATGCAGCCGACTTTCTATGTGGTCATCGCTGCTTTCCCATTGACCGCACACGGCAAGATCGACACCCGCGCACTGCCGCAGCCGGATATCAGCGGATCGCAGCAGAGCTATCGGCAGCCGGCCGAAGGCTGCGAACAGACTCTGGCGGAACTGTGGGCCGGATTGCTCGATATCGACGCAGACAAGATCAGTGCCGATGCTCATTTCTTCGAACTTGGTGGTCACTCGCTGTTACTGATCAAAGCCGCAGCGGCCATTCGTGATGTGTTCGAAGTGGCGCTGAGCCTGCGGGACATTCTTGAAAACCCACGCCTGAATGAACTGGCGGCGGTGATCTATCAGCATCGCCTGACCCAACAAATAACCATGGATAACGACGACGCGTTACAAGCAGATGAGGTGGAAACGGTCATATGAATAAAATCTCGCTTTTCGAAGCGCTCCACGCCAAAGGAATCAAACTGCAACTGGATGACAACCTGAATCTGAAAGTCAGAGGCAAACAGGAGAATCTCGATTCACAACTATTGCAGACTCTCAAAGATCATAAGGCTGATATCGTGCGCTGGTTACAGGAAGAACAGACAGCGTCCACTCCGGCCATTGTCGCCGTCGACCGTCATCAGCCATTGCCAGCCTCCTTTGCTCAGCAGCGGCTGTGGTTCATCGATCAGATGGAGCGGGATAGTCGCCATTTTCATATTCCTGGCGGTTTACACATTCAGGGAGACTTTGACGAAGCCGTAGCCGAACGGGCGCTGCAGCGTATCGTCGACCGGCACGAGCCGCTGCGGACGGTGTTTCAGGAGAGCGAACAATATCCGTTGCAGATCATCCGTACCCATGTGCCGTTCAAGTTAGAATGCCATGACCTTTCCGGGATCGATAACCGGGAGGATCAGGATGCCCGCGTCAGTGAAATTCTGCAGGCGGTGCTGACAGAGCCGTTCGATCTCAGCCGGGACCTGATGATTCGTGCCAGTTGTCTGCGGCTGGACGAGCAGTCACGGATCCTGTTTTTCAATCTGCATCATATCGCTGCTGATGGCTGGTCAATGGCGATTATCTTTCGCGAATTTATGGCCCAGTATCAGGCCATTACCTCCGCCGCGACCGATCCGTTAGCGCCCTTGAGTGTGCAGTATGCTGACTATGCCGTATGGCAGCGTGATTTTATGGCCGCCCGTGGCAGCGCTTACCAACAACAGCTGAATTATTGGCAACAGCAGCTTCAGGGATTGCCGCAGTTGCACAGTCTGCCAACAGATTTCAGCCGTCCGCGGCAACAGAGTTTCAATGGCCGTATCCATCGCGTTACTCTGCCAGCCACTCTCCAACAGCAGCTGGAACAACTGGCTGCTGCCCATGACTGTACGTTGTTCGTGTTACTGCACAGCGCCTTTTCGCTACTGCTGAATGCCTATGCCGATGATTCTGATATCGTCGTCGGCACCCCGGTGGCGAATCGTTTGCACAGTGAACTGAAGGATCTGGTTGGCTTTTTTGTCAACAGCCTGGTGCTGCGCACCGATGCTGGGTTCGAGGGGCGATTCAGTGACTATCTGGCCTATGTCCGACAGGTCAATATCGATGCCCAGGCCAATCAGGAAATACCGTTTGAACATCTGGTGGAAGTACTGAATCCGGCCAGAAGCACCAGCCATGCGCCGTTGTTTCAGATCCTGTTCAGTCTGAACAACAATGACCGCACTGACTCGGATATGTCCGCACTGGCGTGCTCGCCACTCGATCTCAGAGCACAACATGCCGATGCCGTCGTGGCCCAATATGACTTGTCGTTGCAGGTGCAGCATAACGCCGATGAGCTGGGCTTTGAGTTCGAATACAACACCGATCTGTTCAGCCCTGCGCGAATCGAAGGCATGGCACAGCATTTTATTCAGCTGTTGCATGGCATCGCAGCAGATCCACACACACCTGTTGCACAGCTGACCCTGCTGTCGGCAGACGAGCAGGCGGCTCAATTAAGCCGGCTGAATCATCGTCGTGAACACCCACAGGATGCCGTCTGTCTGCACCAGCTGTTTGAAATTCAGGCTGACCGGACACCCGATCAGATCGCCCTCAGTTATGCTGATCGCCAGCTCAGTTATCGCGAGGTGAACGAACAGAGCCACCGGCTGGCCGGTTATCTGGTCAGTCGTGGTATCGGCAGTCAGTCTCTGGTTGGTGTCTGTCTCGAACCGTCACCGGAGCTGATCATCGCCCTGCTGGCAGTGTGGAAGGCCGGCGCCGCTTATGTGCCTCTGGATCCGGCTTACCCGTCTGAACGCATTGATTTCATGGTCCAGGACAGTGGCGTTGCACTGATACTGTCGCAGCCGCAACTGCAACATCTGAACTTTGCCGCAAATGTGGAACGCGTGGATCTGGATGAAGCATGGTTTGCCGCCCAGACCACACTCGACTGGCAGTTGGCGAGGGCGTGTCGGGACGATGATCTGGCCTATGTCATCTATACCTCCGGTTCCACCGGTCAGCCCAAGGGCGTGATGGTGGAACATCGGGCGGTGGTGAATTTTGTGCACGGCCTGACCGGCGTACTGCCACCAGTGCCCGGCAATACCTGGCTGCTGGTGACCAGTCTGTCATTCGATATTGCCCTGTTTGAATGGTTCGGCTGCCTTGCCAGTGGTGGGCGCTGTGTCATTGCCAGTGCCGCGCAGCAGGTTGATGCCTTTGCCCTGAAAGCGCTGCTGGAAACCGAAAAGCCAGGCCTGATTCAGACCACACCATCGCGCTGGTCGCAGCTGCTGGATGCCGGTTGGCGCAACAATGCCCGGATAATTACCTTGTGCGGCGGTGAACCCCTGACCCGTAGCGTCGAACAACGGCTGTCCGATAACGCCCTGAGTTTCTGGAACTGCTATGGGCCGACCGAGGCCACGATCTGGTCGCTGGTCAATGAAATCAAACACGGTCACAGCGAACGGCAGCGTTTTGCCCTTGGTTACAGCCTGGCCAATTATCAGCACCTGGTATTGAGTCCATCTCTGACCCTGGTGCCCGATGGCAGTATCGGCGAACTGTATATCGGTGGTGACAGTCTGGCGCGGGGGTATCTGCACCGGCCGGAACTCACTGAATCACGTTTTATTGCCAATCCGTTTGCCGATCAGGACCCGCATAATCCACGGCTGTACCGCACTGGTGATCTGGTGCGTTACCACGCCACTGGTGAACTGGAATTTATCGGTCGGGTTGATGATCAGATCAAACTGCATGGTTTCAGGATCGAACTCGGGGAAATTGAGGCGCAACTGCTGGCGTTGCCAGCGGTACAGGCTGCCGTGGTGCTAGTGCGCGAATCGGCCAATGGTCTGCGCCAGCTGGTGGCCTATGTAGTGGCCCCGAATGCCCCAGAACCGGCACAGCTGCGCGAACACCTGCGCGCGACTTTGCCTGACTATATGGTGCCGGGGCGGATCATGACCCTTCAGGCACTGCCGCTGACTCCCAATGGCAAAGTGGATAAAAAAGCGCTGCCGCAGCCGGATACCGACGCTGCTGAGCAGGCATTCGTGGCCCCGGAAACCGAGTTGCAGCAGCAGTTGGCTGCTATCTGGGCTGACTTGCTTGGCATCGATGCCGCCGGGATCTCATTGCATCACCACTTTTTTGAACTGGGCGGACATTCGTTGTTGTCTGTGCGTCTGGTCACCGCGATACGTGAAGCCCTGGGGGTGGAGCTGTCGGTCCGGGATATTTTCAATTATCCGGTACTGGCTGATTTTGCCGCTTTTGCCGGGCAATGCCAGCCCGGTACCGTGCGCCGTGCCGTAATGCCAGTAGCGGCCGGTCAGGCCGATTATCCCGCATCGTTTGCTCAGCAGCGTTTATGGATCATCGACCAGATGGCAGGTGACAGCCGGCACTACAACATGCCTGGCGGTCTGCGGGTGCAGGGACACTTTAATGCGGATCATGCCGAGGCGGCATTGCAGGCCATCGTCGAACGTCACGAGAGTTTGCGTACCAGCTTTCACCATGATGATGGCCAGACCCGTCAGACCATTCATCCCACTGCCGGCTTTGAGTTGCAGCGGCTTGATGTCAGTGATCAGAGTGTGGAGGCACAGGAACAGGCTATCCGTGCGGAAGCGATACGACAGGTGGAAACCCCGTTTGATCTGACTGCCGGATTGTTGATCCGAGCCGTTTATATTCATCAGGCAGACGCGTGCGGGGTACTGATTTTCAACCTGCATCATATCGCCTCGGACGGTTGGTCCATGGGGATTCTGATCGATGAGTTTGTGCAGTTGTATCAGGCCATTGCCAGCGGGCAACCGCAGCCACTGCCAGCACTGCCAATTCAGTACCGGGATTACGCCTGCTGGCAGCATGATTTTCTCTACGGAGATGCCGCTGCCGATGTCGCCCTGCGCGAGCAGCAGTTGAGTTATTGGCAGCAGCAGTTAATGGGTGTGCCACCGGTGCACGAATTGCCGCTGGATAAACCACGCCCGCCACAACAGGACTTCAGTGGCGCGCACTATGGCTTCCAACTGGATCAACAACGCTCTGAACGCTTGTTGCAATATGCACGTAGTAACGGACTGACGCCGTTTATGGTATTGCACGGAGCGTTGGCTATGTTGTTATCGCGCTATGCCAATCAAACCGATGTGGTCATTGGTACTGTGGTTTCCAACCGCTTGCAGGCGGAGTTGGAGCCGTTGGTGGGCTTCTTTGTGAATACCCTGGCGTTACGAAGCCATTGTGATGGCGAGCTGACTCTGGATGAGTTCTGGCAACAACTGCGACAGACGGATATCGAAGCACAGGCCAATCAGGATCTGCCATTTGATTTCCTGATTGAGGCACTGAATCCGTCCCGCAATGCCGCCTATTCACCGCTGATCCAGATCATGTTCAACATGAACACCCACGATCGAACGCAGCAGGAAATCGAAGGACTGGTCTTTACGCCGCTGGAAAACTACGAAGCCACGGCCCAGTTTGAACTGACTCTGGATGCCACTGAAACCGACCAGGGTCTGGTGTTCGATTTTGAATATGCTACTGCGCTGTTCGAGGCCGATACCATTGCCCGACTGGCGGACCACTTCATCGTCCTGCTGACGATGTTGCCACAGTGTGGTGATCGCTTATTGAAGCAGCTGCCGATCCTCACGGATGCCGAAGTGGCGCAGCAACTCGAAACTTTCAATGCCACGCGCAGCGATTATCCACGCGAGCAGACCATCCATCAGTTGGTAGAGGTCAGCGCCGCGCGAGATCCGCAGGCATTGGCACTGGAGTTTGGGCACGATACTCTGAGTTACGATGACCTGAATCGTCAGGCCAACCGGCTGGCACACTATCTGATCGCCCAGGGCGTTCAGGCCGACAGTCTTGTGGGCCTGTGCGTGGAGCGTTCGGTCGATATGGTGATCGCCATGCTGGGTATTCTCAAAGCCGGCGCGGCCTATGTGCCGCTGGACCCGAGCTATCCGTTGGAACGGCTCGAATACATGCAGGTAGACAGCCAGATAGAATGGTTGCTGCAACAGGCCGATCTGACCTCCTTGTCAGCACCGCATACGGTCGTGCTGGATGACCCGGCATGGCAGCAGCAACTGCAACAGTACCCCGATCATAATCCGGATCTGCCGGCCACTGCGCAGCAGCTGGCCTATGTGATTTACACCTCCGGGTCCACCGGCCAGCCCAAGGGCGTATTGGTGGAGCATCGCAGCGTGGTGCGTCTGGTCTGTGACAGCGACTACGTAAAACTGACCCCTGCCGATGTCGTGGCGCAGGCGTCGAACAACTCGTTTGATGCCGCCACCTTTGAAATCTGGGGAGCGCTGCTGAATGGCGCGAAGCTGTCTTATATCAGTAAGAACGATCTGCTTAATCCGCTGGCGCTGAAACGCAGCCTGTTTGGTCAGCAGATCACCACGCTGTTTGTGACCACAGCGTTGTTCAATCAGGTATCGCAGGTGGCACCGGATACCTTCTCGCGCCTGACATACTGTTTATTTGGCGGTGAAGCCTACGACAAGAGCAGCATTGACCGGGTCATCCGTCGCGGTAAACCAGCGCATTTACTGCATGTTTATGGCCCTACTGAAAACACCACGTTCAGTACCTACCATCCAATTACCGCCATAGCTGATACCTATCCGATTGGTACGCCGATCAGACAAACCCAGTGTTATGTGCTGGATCAGTTCCAGAACCTGCTGCCGCTTGGCAGTGTGGGTGAATTGTATGTCGGTGGTGATGGTCTGGCGCGCGGCTATCTGAATCGTGAGGACTTGACCGCCGAGCGGTTTGTCGATCATCCGTTTGCGGCTGGCGAACGACTGTATCGTACCGGCGATCTGGTACGGATGGATGCAGACGGTGTGATTGAATACGTCGGGCGCGTCGATGCCCAGGTGAAGATTCGAGGTTTCCGCATCGAGCTTAGCGAAATCGAACAACATCTGCTGGCGATGGAGGCGATTAAGTCGACAGTGGTAGTGGCGCGTGAAGACGCACCCGGCCAAAAGCGTCTGGTGGCCTATATCGTGATCGATTATGACCGCTTCGATGAAGAAGACGAAGAGGATGAGGCGTTCGAGAGCGACCTGATCAAAGAGATCCGACTGCGATTGTCCGGCGCGTTGCCAGCTTACATGATGCCATCGTTCTTTGTGCCGATTGAGCGCCTGCCGTTGACCGTTAACGGCAAAATCGACACCCAAAGCCTGCCATTGCCAGACAGCATTGCCTCGATGGGGGAGTACGTCGCTCCGGTGACTGAAACCGAACAGACCCTGGTGGATATCTGGTGTGAGCTGTTGCAGTTCAACCGCGAAGATATGAGTGTGGCTGCCAACTTCTTTGAACTCGGCGGCCACTCACTGTTGGTGGTCAAACAGCTGGTACAGATCAAAGCCGCGTTCGGACTGGATCTCGATATCAAAGTTCTGTTCGAAACTGAATCCATTGCCTCTCTTGGTCAACACATCGACCGCCTGCTGGAGCAGCAGAAGCTGTCGCAGGAACTGTCGTCATTGGATCAGGACAACCTTGAAGAAATGGAGTTTTAACATGAGCCAGGTGATTTCGGCAGCGGACCTCATTCATACCCTGAACCAGCAGGGCGTCGAGTTGTATATGGATCAGGGAACGTTGAAAGCACGTTCCCGCAAAGGCCGGCTGACGCCAGATGTGGTGAAGCTGATCAAAGCTCATAAACCACAGTTACAGGCGCATCTGACGGCTACCGGTGGAAGCGTGCACCAACGCCCGCCGATCACTGCCGTGCCAAGAACCGGTGCGCCGATCCCACTGTCCTACGCCCAACAGCGGTTGTGGTTTATTGATCAACTGTCCGGCGGCAGTGCCCACTACAACATTCCCGGTGCGTTACGGGTACAGGGCCGCTTTGATGATCAGGTGGCCGAACAAGCCCTGCAACGCATCGTCGACCGCCACGAACCCCTGCGCACCGTATTCCGTCAGCGCGGA
>NZ_JBNKSF010000021.1:0-2998 GCF_050297175.1 Gynuella sp.
CTGGTGGAATGCGTTTGGGATAAACCGGCGGTCAATGTCAGCCATAACGCCAAACACCTGGCGGCGGTATTGCACCAGCGCCAGAGGCGTGGGGAAAAGACCGACTGGGTAATACACAGCCAGGGAGCGATTATTTTCAATAGTTCAGCGCCTCACCATTTATTTAAATGAAGCCATAGCCGAATAGCTGAAGTTTAATTTCCTTTCCAATCTATGGGTGTCTTTAAAGACCCTCATCAATCAACCCCGTGGCCAACCAGAAATACTGGCTTTCCCTGACCTCTACCTCACGACAAAACGGATCGAGAACCGATCTCAGTTCGCGGCCAGTTGGGAAGTTCTTGAGCACCTCGTGAGAGCTGCCATCGGATAGCTTGCGCATTTGGTAGGCATCACCATCATCTGTGTGCCTTGAGATAGGCGTACTGCTGCCTTCTACATACCTGTTATCAAACAAAATGATGCGCGTGCCGGGTTCAAATGCGTTGGCTAATCCCCTCAGAAATTCGCCTTGCTGCTCCAGACGCACATGCGAAAAGAAGAAGCCTGCCAGCACACAATCGAAGTCTGGGCTTTCCGGAACATCGAACGCATCAGCCGTGCCCTCTGTGACGTTCCCCGCAGTGCAACTCGACACCGCCGCCGCTGCTAGCTGTTGTGATGCATCGGTGGCATGAACCGATAAGGCGGTGACGGCAAAACGACGTGTCCAATAGCCCGTGCCGCAAGCAATTTCGTACACGCGCTTGCCGGACACCAGCTCCTGGATCTGACCTTCAAGCCAAGCGAGATCCTCTTGACGCTCAGGCTTGGCGTAGATCGCTTCATATTCTGGATGACGTTGTTCGTAGTATTGAAGCATGGCTCTTGATGGCTAACGCCGGCCACAGCGGCTGGCAAAAGTGGCGCGTAATTGCGCAAGCAATTTAAGTGACACTTTTGACAGTCCGTTGCTGGCCCTTGATACTGTGCCTCTTACAATACATCTAAACAATCATACTCTGGGGGCACTTCTAATGATTCGTAAAGTGCTTTGGTGTCATTTGCTTTTTGAATTTTACTAACAGCCGTATCGATACCACAAGTCTGTGGCAAGTATGGATCAGGACTGAGATTATCACTTCTTATATATTGAGTAAGTTGAACTTTGAGATCAGCTAAGCCAATATCAGAAGACTCCAAATCTACGGTTACTGAATAAGTCGAGTTTAGAGCACTAAATAGCCACTCCCTAAAGCTCTTTCCATAAAATCCATTTTTCGTGATCTTTACGATATTTTTAATGCTTCCATCTGAGAAAAGAATGAAACAGCCTTTGTATTCTTGATTCAGTTTACTCTGGCTCTTAAATTGAGATACTTCAAATATCCCATTATTTACAGGAATTAGAACTTCTTCATTTGGGTCTACCAAAATCATGACAATCCTCCTTAATTCTCAATCTCGCTTTGCACAGAACAGTAGGAATCTGCCTCAAGTTGAGTCATATCATGCAAGGGTAAATTCTGGCTTATTTCCTGTTCTTTCATTTTACTCCCTTTAAATCAGTGGTTTAAGAAGAATCTGGATCTGGTTTCTCAGAGTTTAGGCTTGTGAAAAAGACTCAACTTGCGTCATATGCTCAAAACATTATCCCAATCAGATAGGCTGGTAAGGTTAGTTTATTTAATATATTTCAGTGAGTTATATCAATTCCAAACCGTCTACTGCGTTGACCAGCGCTGTAATATTAACTCAATTTTCCAGGATATTGGAACAAAAGCTTGCAATCTTGCCCGTCTATTACCGTGGTGAACCTGGAATTATTAGGGGCAGCTACACGTTAAAATAAAAAGTTAAATAGTAGCTAAGCTCCTGTATGGTCGTGAGCGACGCATTGAGCTTAACAATCTGAATACTTGCTTCCTGATCTCCTATCAGGTTTTCCTAAAGTGAATGGCCGCTTTTGGTACGGGCTGTGTGAAAACTCGCTTCAAACTGATGACACCAAAAATGTTTCCTACTACGGGGTGATTTTTCAGGTCTATTTAGAACTCAATTACCACAAATCATACGAAATTGATTCTATATAAGACCACATACTCCACTTTAAAAATTGGATAATTGTTTTCACAGAGCCTGGACCCGAAGGAGCCGTTGCTTACAGCTCCCAGGGGCCGCTAGATCCATGGCAATACCAGTTGGTTATAAAGCTTCAATTAATAACTACTGTCTTTCCAAAATACCTTAATACATTTACCCACCTGATGTTTCAGGAGTCAACTCATCTGATTAAACGAGTCAACTCCATTCTGGTGACCCTTTAGAATTGCGTGAAGAAATCCCATACCTCTGACTTGGTCCAGGTGACGTCGCCGCCACCGAAGCCTGAGGAGGACCCATCCACTGGCGCCGGGGTGTGACCACCGCCATCGAAAGCACACCAGCGGACTGGATACCCGTTCTGGCACCCGTTAAAGGAAGTACATACATGCGACAGGCTGCCCCTATTCGGCTCTGGAGGGTTCTGGGAAGTACAACCGTTATTGCGGACGAACCTGTCGCGCATTCCGCGCCCACCACCGATATTGCAGGTAGGATCTCCTAAGCCGTGAATGCCAATGTATGGAATTGGTTTTGAGCCGTTGCTACATCCGCTGAGCACTGCGCCGGCGTAGACCGCTGCCCCTCGGAATACATCTGCCCGGTCACATGCGATTGCGTATGTCATCCCGCCTCCATAACTGAAACCCGCTGAGAAGAGCCGCGACTTGTCAACGCACAGGTTTTCCTCAATCTGAGCAGTCATATCGTCTACGAAGGCGAGGTCCTGACCGCCGGAATTGCCCCAACCGTTACCAATCCCCTGGGGAGCCACAAAGATCATCTTGTGATCGTTGCTGTTATCTGCCTTTTCCCTGAGTCCGTAGTAGGACCATGTATACCCACTGCTGCCGCCACCGTCGACATCCTGCATGGTGCCGCCGTACCAGTGAAACGCGAAGACCAGCGGGTAGGG
>NZ_JBNKSF010000022.1:0-60184 GCF_050297175.1 Gynuella sp.
TGCTTATGTGCCGATCGACCCGGATTATCCATTGGCGCGACGGACCTACATGCTCCAGGACAGCGGCGTGGCCTGGCTGTTGGTCGAAGATGAACAGCATGATCTCGGTGACCTGGCCGATGTGACGGTACTGGCGCTGAGCGCAGCTGATTCGCCGGCTCCATGGCTGGCCGATTCGCCGTTGGATAATCCCCCCCGACTACCGGAGCAGTCAGCGCAGAACCGTGCTTATGTAATCTATACCTCCGGCTCGACCGGCCAGCCCAAGGGGGTCATGGTCGAGCATCATGCCCTGATGAATCTGGCGCACTGGATTCACAGCATGGCGCAGCAGCATTTTGGCGATCAGTGTCAGAACTGGGCATTAAATGCACCACTGGCGTTTGATGCTTCGCTGAAAATGGTCACGCAACTGGCCTTTGGTGTGTCACTGCACATTCTGCCAGAAGCACTGCGGTTGCAGCCCGCTCAGCTGATGCAGTATTTCCAACAGCATGCCATTGCGGTTGCGGATATCACGCCATCGTTGTTGGAGATTGTGTTGCAGGAGGCTGAATCCGCATTGCAGCCTCTGCCACATCTGTTAATTGGTGGCGAAGCGGTTCATGCACAGTTGTGGGATGTCTTGAGCCGTTATGGCGAACAGCATCAACGGGTGTTTGTGAATGTCTATGGTCCGACTGAAGCTACGGTGGACAGCAGTTACAGCCTGATTACCAGGGCGCAGTCGCCCAACGTCGGTTATCCGATTGATAATGTCCAGCTATATGTTATGGATACCCGGCAGCAGTTACTACCGGCCGGATATTGCGGCGAACTGTGCATCGCTGGCCGTGGTCTGGCGCGTGGTTATCTGAACCAGCCGGCGCTGAGTCAGGAAAAATTCCCGCTCGTAACCCTGGCCGACGGTCAACGCGTTCGGATGTACCGTACCGGTGACAAAGTTCGCCTGCGTGAGGACGGTCGCCTGGATTATCTTGGCCGGATGGATAATCAAGTGAAGATTCGCGGGTTCCGCATTGAGGTCGGGGAGATTGATCATCAGTTGTTGGCTCTGGAGATGGTGACCGCTTGTTGTACCGTGGTTCGGGATGATGCCCAGGGCAACCGCATGTTGGTCAGCTATCTGGTGCCGCAACAAATGCCGGACGTGCACACAGACTGGATTCAGGATATCCGTTCTCAGTTGATGACCCGTGTGCCTCACTACATGATTCCATCTGCGTTCGTGCTGCTGCCGCAGCTGCCGGTGACCGTGAACGGTAAGGTCAACAAACAACTGCTGCCGGCTGCAGACCTGAGCTTGCAGGCTCACTATGCGGCACCGGAGACTGTCATGGAAAACCGGCTGGTTTCAATCTGGTCGGATCTGCTGGCGGTGGAGGCTTCCCGGCTCAGTGTGGGTCAGAGTGTGTTTGAACTCGGGGCACATTCGCTGTTACTGCTAAAAGCGCTGGCCGAGATGAAGAACGCCGGTATTGAAGCCACCCTGAAAGCTATTTATGAATATCCTGCCATTCGTGACTTCGCTGCCCACCTGCAAGCCGATGCGCTGTCTCAAAGCGAGGGGTGTGTGATCCGGTTGAACCAATGTCATGACGGCCAGCCGTTATTTATTTTCCATCCGTTTGGTGGCCGTTGTGACGGTTATGCGGCCCTGGCAACAGCGCTGGAAAATGTCTGTCCCGTTTATGGGGTGCAGGCACCGTTTACCTATCGCCATGCGTTTTCGTTCCATCAGTTCAGTCAGCTCTGTGATTTTTATATTGAGGGGCTCAGACATTATCAACCCAAAGGACCATATCGCATTGCCGGCTGGTCCGCCGGAGGCAATATCGCCGCCATGGTGGCTGCCAGACTGACGGCCGCCGGTGATGACGTACAAAACCTGATCGTCATGGATGCATTGCTGGAGCGTCAGTTGACCAGTACACCAAAGACTGAATTCGAACATCTTCGGGATGTGTTGAAGATTGAGTTACAGGACGAAGAGGATACTTCTTCGGAGTTCGCATTGCCTGATGTTCTCGCACAGCAGTTAGATGGTCAGCATATCGAGCGGCAGATTCAGATGGTGGCTGAGTATCTGGTGGCGGAGCAGCGTAATGATTTTATGGATGTAGAACAGATCGCCATTGCGCTGCGCTTTGGCATTGACTTCAACGCGGTGGATCGCTCGGTGCCGCCCTTTGCAATCACCGGAAAATCGGTGCTGATATCGGCCACAAAGAGTCCCGGTACCTTACAGCGGGATATCTTTCAGAGCTGGATGAAGGTGGTTCGGGCTCCGGCCAATGAACACTACAAAGTGGACACCGAACATCACCGAATGATGCGTGATGAAAGTGTACGGAAAATTGCTGGTATTTTGCGCAAAGAACTCAGACACAACCGAACAAAACACAACCGAACAAAACACGCCAAGTGATTGGCGAGTGAATACATTTTGATAAAAAGGATCCGCTTATTATGGGCGACAGTTACTACCTGAAAGAAGATGTGTATATCGAACCATTGTTTAACCACTGGTATGCGTGGCCATATCTGATAGCACCGGCGACGGCGGCCAGACATCTGACCAACACTCACAGACGGATCATGAAATCCTATGTGAAGAATTATGAACTGCATATTCTGGCCAAAGAGCATAAGGCCTTAACGGGGGGCGATTTTGTTGATTGCACCGAAGAACAGTTGGAGGACATCAAACAGCTGATCGCTGAAATTGAAGATAATTGTGGTGAACTGGTCGCACTGTCTTCAGATATCAAAAAGCTGAATGAATTGATGGCCAGCCATGTTACCGGTGAAAGCATCGAGTATCTCTATGAACAGGTACCTGAAGGACTCAAAGGCTACGTGGAGTTGTTCATGGACATGGAACATAATCCCGGTTACCGCTTGATCGAACCGCTGTTGTATAACAGCCACTATTATCGGCCCGACCTGCAATCCATATCCCTTGGTCTGATCTCCAAAGTCGGTGACCGGCCATTCGTGTTCAGTACCCCACGGCTGCCGGATGATAACCACCTGCAACTGGATGCTGAGTTCAATGATTCGTTCTGGGATACATTGTGCCGCGCCCGTGAATATCCGTTATCATCACAACAGATTAAGGAGCTGTTTGACGGCCGGCAACTCAGTGGCGGTTTAACGGTAGAAGAGTTGTTTACCGATACACCCAGTCAGCACCAACACCAGCCGGTGACCTCTGGCATACGGCTGACCTATACCGGGCACGCCGGTTTTCTGATCGAGAGTGAGGATGTCAGCATTCTGATCGATCCGGTCATTGCGAGCCGGGGTGATCAGTATGCCAGTGACGTGGTGAGCTTCAGTGAGCTGCCGGAGAAAATCGATTACATCTGTTTGACTCACAATCACCAGGACCATATCAACATCGAGACCTTGCTACAGTTGCGCTATAAAACCGGCAAAATTCTGGTGCCGAAAAATAATGGTGGCAGTTTGGCCGATCCTTCCATGAAACTGATCCTCAAACAGCTTAAGTTCACGGTGGAGGAGATGGAGGATCTGGATCAGATCGATATCCCTCATGGCCGCATCACCGCGATTCCGTTCCTGGGTGAACACGGTGATCTGAACATTCGCAGCAAGGCCGCCTGGCTGGTTGAGCTGAGGGGTAAGAAGTGCTTCTTCGGTGCTGATTCCGCCAATCCGGACATTAATCTGTATCGACATATGCAACCCCTGCTGGCGGATGCTGATGTCTTCGCTGTGGGCATGGAATGCGTGGGGGCACCGTATACCTGGCTGTATGGCGCGCTGAACACCAAAAAAGTGGCGCCAGTGATCCGCGAATCACGGCGTTTGAATGGTTCTGATTCGGCTCAGGCCATTGAAATGGTCAAGTTGCTTAAACCCAGACAGGTGTTTATTTACGCCCTGGGTATGGAACCTTGGTATAAGTACTTTATCGGCCTGGATTACAGTGAGGGTGCTAAACAGATTGATGAATCCGATCACATGCTGACACTGTGTGAGACGATCAAAACGCCAGCGGAAAAACTGTTTGGTTGCAAGGTTATGACCCTGGAAACCAGTACCTGAGACTTAGGGAACCTCTGAAAAATGGCCCGTTTTCGCGCAGAACCTTGTCAGCACCCGTCTCACATCCTCATTTACGCCGGTAAATTGTGGTGTTGCGAGTGGTGCTTCCTCGCCTGCATCAAAACTATTCCTATTTTTTCTGAGGCCCCTTAGCAATGAACGGTGCTGAGGTGGTTATGGATAATGGCTTTGGAGTCTGTGGCCCATTCAGGCACAGACTCCCAAAAAACCTGAAATGGTTCAGATCTTTTCCTAAAAAACCGAGTATTCATGGCTACGTAGTCTCTCAATCAGTTGGTTTCGTAATTGTCTGATAGTGCGGCGATCGCAGATTTGTACATCAAACAGTTTTGCCCGTTGGTGATGCTTTGGATGAATATCATGGAAACTGGTAATCATGCCGGTGGTTCGGAATCCCCCAAGATGTTTGAGCATGGATCCGAGTTTGTACACCACATGCTGGGCATTGCGGTAGTCCATTAGCGCGGTCTTGCATTCAATTACGATCAGCCGATTGTCATACAGAGCCAGTACGTCGAATTCGTTGCGAAGCGAGGATTTTTGTTTGCTGCCCAACCAACGGACCTGAACGCTGCGGGCTACATCCTGTAAGCGTGGAAACTCTGAACGCAATTGAAACAGTTCGCTGAATACCCGTTCCTCCAGCCAGCCACCATTGGCAAAAAAGCGTGCCTCTTCACTGGCGAAGGTCAGCTGCTGTTGCTGCAAGTCTGCCAGACCGGTGGCGCTCAGTTGGTCCAGAATGTCCAGGAACATATGATCACCACGCAGTTCGTGGCGTGGTATGTTGCACTGCAAATGACCTTCTGCCTGACTGGCATAATAATTGAGTTTGGCGATGGCCTGACTGTAGGCAGATGCCTGACGCTGCCATTTTTGCGCCAGTTCCCGTTGTTCTGTTGGAATGTGTGAGCGACAAATGGACTCCACTTTAAGTCCATGAGCCAGCATAAATGCTGGCAGCTTAACATTGTCCTGTAATGCAAAATCTGCTTGTTGATCAGGGTTGCTCAACCAGCGCACCCAGTCCTTGTTTAAAAAGAACACCGGCAGATCGCGATAAAAAAATACCTCATGGGCAATGATGGCGACCGGTCGATAACCGCCGGTGCTGTTCAAAACCAGCTTGTGGCCAAGAGCCAGGCGTTGTGTCACCAATGATTCAAAAGTTTGACGTAGTGCTTCGGTCTGCCAGGCTTGTGGGAGATCCAGCAGAGTACACTGAATACCCATTGGTTTGCAGGCTTCCATTAACCACTGTTGATGTTCCTGGAAAGGAGTGTTGGGTGTGGCTGCCAAAATCACTTCATCGGGTTTCAAACGAAGATCCATTAACGGGCAAAGATTTTGTCCCGGTTGTTCAGATACCAGGACCAGTTGGACTGTTTTGGTGTTCATATGATCTTCCTTTGGGTTACTGCCGGAATTATTGAAAATTGTTCTCAAAAATACCAGTGGCAGGGCACTCATTGTTCTTCGGTATTATCGAGAGAACCCCGTATAGCTGAGATATTTTCTGTGTTTCTTGCTGCTGAGGCTGATCCACTTTCACGGTGTTGCATGTGTGGGTGACGTCATAACCGTTAGGAAGTGAACTAAGCTTGTGGCGTCAGCGAAGAGTAGGTTTGCTTGAGAAGGGTAGGGAGAACTGTCCAGGTGCAGACCAAGAATCGTAGCGATGTATGAAAGGCGAGTGAACAGCTGCTTGTTGTTTTGTATTCTGAACTGTTTCTTATCGAGGTTTACAATATGTATAAAGTTATCTTGATAATAGTTTATTTCGCAAGACTGGCGTGTACATCGCCTTACAGCGGGAGCCGAAGGGCCACACCGTTTATGCCACTTGAATAAAAAAGGATTGCTGGAGAATGCTGCTGGGCAAGTGGCCAGCGGATCATCAAACCACGGGATGTCCGGGATTCTGATGATGTTTAATGATGTATCACCGAGGTAATGGCGCAGGAACGGAAAATAGATACCTTAATCAACCAGGCCGGGGCAGTTTTTATGCGTATCACCAGACATTTTCCGTTAAATCCCGATCACGTTGTGCATTTGTACGGTGGTGTCTTGGAAACTAACTAAGCGATTGCCCGCAAACGCACTCGAAATAGTATGGTGGATGGTACTGAAGAAACCGCTCATGTTGAGTCGACCGCATCTCCGGTCAATCGCATAGGCTGCTTATCCGCTCACTGGATACCGCTCCGATTCTTAGACCAAACGGAGATGAGAGTGGATGTTACTGTAGGGCCGATAACCGGTACTTGATATACAAAGGGTTTAGTTCGTTTGCACACCCGATGGCTACCTTCAGACAGGTCAATTGTATTTTCGCCGACACAAAAAATATCAGGGACAATAAGCACGTAGAAAAACATCGACAGCTCTGGCGGCAGAGGCATTAAGCTCGTCGAGATCTGGTCGTTCAATCGCGTTCAGAAACAGGGGTGTGTAGTATTCGGCGACAATTAAGGAAAGAAAATGTTGGGCGCATACCCGAGGCTCTACTGAATAAATGTTCCCCTTTTTCATATGCTGTTCCAGAAAATTTTCCAGCTTCGCTAATCCTCTTCTGGGGCCATGCTCGTAGAAAAATTTACCTATTTTTGAGCGATGGGCCTCATGCGCCACAATTTTTTCCAGTGCCAACATTTCCGGTTCGGTAATGGATTGCAGGTAAGACTCTGAAAAGCTCTTCAATGAGGGGAGCAGATCGCTTTCGGCTTCCAACGTATTGAATGCTTCGGCCAGCTGTCTGCGAGCGAACGTTTCCATGACAGACAAGAAAATTTCCTCTTTAGAAGAAAAATAGTTGTACACGGTTGCTTTGGAAAAGCCTACCCGGCGGGCAATTTCATTCATCGAAGCACTCTCAAACCCCGTTTCACTGAATACCTGTTTTGCGGCATCGACGATGGCCAGGCGGCGAGACTCACTTTTAACTCTCATTAATCATACTGCTCCACGGTTAGGGGGTTCTCTTATCCTTGACTTTAAAAACGATGTCAATATTATAACTAAACTGAACGGTTCAGTTATTTATAGAACTTTCCCCTTTAAATTCATATAAAACATCCATTCAAGAGGTTTTAGCATTGCGTAAACAGTATTTAGCCCTGTTCGCGGCCTTATTACTGGTTAGTGGTTGTGTGTCGCTTCCGGGTGAAGAATTCAGCCAGACCAGCATGGTCGACAAGCTACCTTATGAGAAATCGGTGATGACAGACACCGACTCCCTGTGGCCGGAGGACCTCTGGTGGCAACGCTATCAGGACAATCAGCTGGACCAGTTGATTGCCCAGGCACTCGAAGCATCCCCGAATCTGCAGATTGCAGAGGCCAGAATCAATCTGGCGCTGGCCGGTGTTCTACAGTCCGGTGCGGCGATGATGCCATCGGTGTCGGCGAACGCATCGATGAACGAGACCCGTTTGAGTTATCACAATGGTAACGAGTTTGTGCCAAGAGGTTGGAATACCTTCGGCAGTGCGACCTTGAATTTTGATTATGAGCTGGACCTGTTTGGTAAAAACCGTTCGCAGATTGCCGCCGCCAAGTCAGAAGTATTTGCCTCGCAGGCAGAACAGGCCCAGGCACGTCTTGTGTTAACCACATCCATTACCAAAGCATATGCTGAACTCGCCAGGTTGTACGCCAATCTGGCCAATGTGTCAGAAGCCAGAGATATTCGCCTGAAAACTGTGCAGCTAACACGTAAGCGATTTGAGGAAGGGCTTGAGAATAAAGGTTCTGTTCGTAGCGCAGAAGCGGCGTTGGCGTTAACTGAGTCATCCTTACTTGAACTACAGCAACAGATTCTGATTCAAAAACATGCGCTTTCAGCACTGACAGGGTCCGGGCCCGACGAGGGTGAGATATTAACCGAACCGGTATTAATTCTGGATGCATCTTACGGAATTCCAAATGACGTGGGAATAAATCTGATGGGCCGGCGACCGGACATTTCAGTATCCCGCTGGCAGGCGGAAGCAGCGGCACATCGTATCGGTGTGGCAAAAGCGCGGTTCTATCCCAATGTTTCTTTAACAGGCTATATCGGCTCTCAGGCAATGGGATTGGAGTACATGAATTTAGGCGGGTCTTTGGCTGGGGGCGTGGGTCCAGCAATATATCTTCCCATATTCCAGGGTGGTGCCATTAAAGCCGGTTATAAAGCAGCCGGTGCTCAATACAACATGGCGGTTGCCACGTACAACCAGGTTGTAAATCGGGCATTTCAACAACTGGCGGATGTTTCAGCGCAACGAAAGTTTATGCAGCAACGAATCAAAAAAATGCAACAGGCTGAAGCAGCAGCCAGAGATGCCTATCAGATTGTCAATCAACGCTATGAAGGAGGTTTGATGGGGTATCTTGATGTTCTGAACGCTCAGGATAATTGGTTATCCAGTAAACGAAATCTGGTGAACCTGCAGTCTGAAGCTGTATTTGTCGATGTTGAAACGGTACTTGTGCTTGGCGGCGGATTTGCCGCAGAGCATTCCTGAATGTCAAATTATTAAGAGAGAATCCTATGTCTGAAGCTTCTCAAGAGTTGGATGTAACTGCTCTGTCGAACAGTCGTCGAAATATGTTTTTATTATTTTTTTTGGTCGTGATATTGGCGGGAGGAGCCGGTTTCGCCTATTGGTATTTTATCAGTTCGCACTATATTTCCACGGATAACGCATATACCAATGTGGAAACCGCACAAGTGACACCGGCTGTGGGGGGTATTGTTACAGATGTAAGAGTGAGCGATACGCAGCAGGTTCAACAGGGTGATGTTCTGGTCATCCTGGATGACACCGACGCCAGTATTGCGCTGGCACAGGCCGCCGCCGACCTGGAACTGGCCCGCCGCCGGGTACAGGGATATCAGGCTCTGGATGAAAATCTGACCGCACAAATTGCGGCTCGAAAAGCCGATAAGGAACGTGCTGCTGCACAATTGGATGCTGCCAAATCCAATCTGGTCAGGGCGCGATTGGATTTTGATCGCCGTAAAGGCCTGGTGAATTCCGGTTCGGTTTCTGCAGAAGATCTTTCCAATGCTCAAAATGCACTGACCCGCGCAATGGCCGATTTGAAAATCGCTGAGTCCAGCCTGCATCAGAGCGAAGCCAATTATAACAGTGCGATCGGTGCGCAAAAGGCCAATGCAGTACAGATCATCAATGCCGATATTGAAAACAACCCCGAGGTGCTGGCAGCCAAAGCCCGTTATCAACAAGCTCAGGTGAATCTGGATAGAACGGTCATTTATGCGCCAATCTCCGGGGTCATCGCCAAGCGCCAGGTGCAGGTGGGCCGTCGTGTTCAAATTGGTGAGCCTTTGATGACATTGGTGCCCACCGATCAGATATATGTCGATGCCAATTTCAAAGAAGTAGAACTCAGCCAGGTCAAACCTGGACAAATCGCCACGCTGACGGCAGACATTTATGGTGAAGATATTGTATTTCGTGGCGTAGTGTCTGGATTTTCCGGCGGTACAGGTTCTGCTTTTTCTCTGATCCCGGCACAGAACGCCACCGGCAACTGGATTAAAGTCGTTCAGCGCCTTCCGGTTCGCATAGAACTCAATGCGGTTGATTTGAGCAAACATCCGCTGAGGGTCGGGCTGTCAATGGAAGTGAAGGTACATTTGAACGAAGAGACCCACGATCAGGTGGCACAGACCAATGAGTTGTCTTATTTAGATGCGAACCAACATTTAAGGCAAGTTGAATAATGAGTACAACAGCGATTGACGAAAGTCCCAAGCCGCTGGCGGGTATACAACTTTTATTGGGAACACTGGTGTTGGCAATGGCAAACTTTCTGGCCATTTTAGATACCACGATTGCCAACGTTTCTGTCTCCAACATTGCAGGTGCGATGGGAACGACGACATCCCAGGGAACCTATGTGATTACCTCTTATGCCGTTGCAGAAGCGATTGCTGTGCCACTTACCGGATGGTTGGCGGCTCGCTTCGGTTCTATTCGGGTATTTGTAACCTGTTTCTTTTTGTTTGGAATTTTCTCCATTGCCTGTGGTTTATCAACCAGTATGGGGATGCTGGTTTTTTTCCGTATATTGTTGGGATTCTGTGGTGGCCCACTGATGCCCTTGTCACAAACACTGATGATTCGGATATTTCCGGCGAACAAATCCCATGCAGCCATTGGTATCTGGAGTATGATGACATTAGTGGCACCGATCATGGGCCCTATCCTGGGAGGGATATTGTGTGATCAGTTAGGGTGGGAATATATCTTTCTGATAAAAGCGCCGTTTGCCATTATTGCAGCCTTTTTATGTTGGAAACTGTTACGTTCATTTGAAACCAAAACCGAGAAAGTGGGTGTCGACAAAGTCGGTCTGATTTTGCTGGTGGTCTGGGTAGGTGCGTTGCAGCTCATGCTGGATGAAGGAAAAGATCTGGACTGGTTCTCATCCACCTGGATCGTTTTTCTGGCAATCGTTGCCTTGCTGGGATTTGTGGCTTTTCTGATTTGGGAATTAACGGAGAAGCATCCGATTGTTGATCTGAAAATATTCCGACACCGAGGTTTCAGTTTCAGCATGGTGACATTGTCACTGGCGTTTGGTGCATTTTTTGGAATCACCGTATTGACCCCCCTGTGGTTACAAATGTACATGGGATACACCGCCACCATCGCTGGTTATGCTACAGCGACGATGGGAGTGCTGGCGGTGTTTGTTGCGCCGGCCATTGCGAGTTTATCATCGAAATTTGATCCCCGGCCCATGGTGTTCGTAGGGGTTCTATGGTTGGGAGGATGGACTTTGTTCCGCAGCTTCGGAAATATGGATATGACCTTTGCCCAGATAAGTGTACCGATGTTATTTCAGGGTTTGGGAACACCTCTGTTTTTCGTACCTCTAACCGCCGTGGCATTGGGTGCCGTTGGCTTTCATGAAATGAATTCCGCTGCAGGTCTGATGAATTTTATCCGCACCCTTTCCGGCGCATTTGCGACATCGCTGGTGAATACCCAATGGGAAAGCCAAAGCACCTATGTACATGCAGAACTTGCAGGACTGACAGACCGAACCGGTGCTGCCATGGAATTAATGACGCAAACGGGAACACCCAAAGAACAGGCCGTGAGTATTATTGACATGTTGTTACATCGTGAAAGCGTGATGATTGCAACCAACCATATTTTTATCGTGATCAGTGTCATATTTGTGGTGGCGGCATTCATAATCTGGTTTGCACCAAAACCAGCAGTGAAAGCTGACGTGAGTGCCGTGCACTAACTGCACAGTCAAACTCAGTTGATCATGATCAAAATTTTATCAGAGGCGCGTCTGAACCCATGTTCAGATGCGTTTTTTTTAGGGCACAACCACTCTCCACACCCATATCAGAAAGACAATTCAGCGCCATTCATCGCAGCTGCTTTAAATTCTCTACCGCTGACTGAATGCCACTGGTTTGACGGTCAATTTCCGTTATCAGGCTCATGACCACCCGCCCGATATCAGATCGTTTCTCATTCTCAAAGTTTAATAAAATACAACCGATGGATTCATACTGCTTGAGTTTGGCCTGTATTTTATTCAATTGATAATCGATCAGCTTTAACTGCGACTGATAACGTCTTTCGGATTCTGTTTGCATAAGTGAGACTCCATGCAGAATGAAAAATTACCCCGTAGCGGGTTATTGGATATCGCCTAATGCGGAATAAATACTGTCCATCTGCACATGCAAATGCTGCAAAAAACCATAAGCTGCTCTGGCCACATTGGCAGTGGTTTCGTCATCCGATTCGGATAGCATCAGTGCAATCGCCTGACCACCATTGAGCGTGGTGATCGTTGTACACAGATCGCGCCTGATCAGTTCCAGTTGAGAGATATTGGGTGAAGGGTTTGAGATGGGCGTGGACTCTGTCGTCATGGCATATGATTCCTCTGTGATCGCATGGATTCTGCCCCTCACAGGGATTCATATGACGTTTTGGGGGCAGAGTCGGCGAGTCGCAACAAACCGCTCACAGAGACGCGGCCCAGCCGAAACTGGCCCGCCGACCTGCCATAAAACGGGCAGGTGCGCGAGTGCGCAGGCATACCACAGGCGCTGAACGCCTAATGCCTCTCTGTGACTAAAGCGGGGTTGCGATCCCGACGCCGGATTTTGCCAGCGCGCGGCTATGTTACGTGAAAAGCCCGGCCCGGGGCAACAGTGAGACTTTAGGGAACAGGTTTGAGAGCGTATAAATATGAAACTGAGCGAAATCAATTTGAAGCTAAACTTTGTATTGGCGGTTTTAGGTAGCGGGGCTATTTTGGATAGGGTGTGGAATGTGTAGGTGTTGTTTAAATAAAAATATGATGAGATAGGTATAGTTGCCTCTGGGGAAAAAGGCATATTTTATGGCAAATATCCCAACGTCTGAATTTGTTTATAAAAATACATGAGCGCAGGAGACGCTGATGCTAAAAATCGTCAGTCTTTCTTGGAGCGTTGTGTGGGGGGCTAATTTTATGATCGAAATGAGTGTGGAATATAAGAACATCGTCGAAAAAATATTCGACACGTTGAAAGCACTCGAAGCGCAAGGTGAGTTGGTAATTACTTCAACAGTGCCGCAGAGCATTGCCCGAACCATCTTTCATGCTGCAATAGAGGATTGGCTTAAGGAATTGGATGTCGGGCATGAGCCTATGGAGTGTACTATGCCATACTTGCTGGATCAGACTTGTTCGGAATTGTCGCACAGGTTTGCGATAGACTCTGTGCGAGCCAGAGAGATTATAAATGCATATTATTCTCAGTGGTGTAAGACTCGTAGCATTAAAGAAATTGCAGAAATATACTGGCATGAAACACCCTCAGAGATGGCTAAGCGAGCCTATTGGAGTGTCGTCATGAAAAAGCCGGATAATCGTAACTTAGATTATCTTGAATGGAGAAAGCAGTGCTGACAATAGTCGCAAGGTGCAGCACAAGGAATCAGGTACTAGCGGGGCGATAAAAAAAACAATTGCTCATCAAAGGAGATCATACCCATGGCAAGACCCACTACAAAACAGGCACTACTCGAAGCAGCAAACACAAATTTCGAAACGCTCTGGCGAACCATTGATTCAATGACAAAAACCGTTCTGACCACTGAGTTTGATTTTTCAGATGATGTGAAGAAAAAAGAAGCTCATTGGCAACGAGATAAAAATCTTCGGGATGTATTGATCCACCTCTATGAATGGCATCAGCTACTGATACATTGGGTAGAGTCAAATATGGCCGGAAAAAAAGCCGACTTCCTGCCGGAGCCATACAACTGGAAAACCTACGGTGATATGAATGTAGCGTTCTGGCAGAAACACCAGAAAACCAAACTCGAAAAATCCAAGGAAATGCTGAAAGCAAGTCATCAATCGGTATTGCAGTTAATAGAAAACTTCTCCAACGAAGAGCTGTTTACCAAGAAGATATACGATTGGACCGGCACAACCACACTTGGAAGCTATTGTGTCTCTGCCACCTCCAGTCACTACGACTGGGCAATAAAAAAATTAAAGGCGCATGTTAAGAAATGTTGTGGATGATTGGTCTGTGAGTAGGTTGGATAAGCACTACGATATCCGACTTTAGGATTATTTTTAGTCTATCGACTCTATATGGTTATGATGGGTATCTAATATCGTTGAATGGAGTTGGATTTAAGGGTTGAATAAATTTTTCGAAAAAGTTATTAAGGTACTTTTTTTAATAAAATAAATTTTGAAGTTTTTCAGAAGGAATTTTTATGGTTTTCTCGAAAAGAATATTGGTTTTATTCGTTGCTGGTGTTTCCTGTGTTTTTTCGAATGCGGAACAAGCATGCTCTGATTACGTTTTTGAGATAGATGGGTGCTCGGATATGGGGCTGGATGAATACAATCTGAATACTGATTTTAAGTGGTCATGTAATGCTCACGACAGATGCTATAGAAAAATAGGAAAATCGAAGTTTTCGTGCGATAAAGCCTTCTTAAAGAACTTGAATGATTCGTGTGATGAGCTTGGTGTGTGGGATGTACTGTTTCCGGTGACAATACCACGAAGAGTTATTCAGTGTAGATCTACAGCTAAGACATATTACGAAGCCGTTCGCAATGCACCAAGCGCAAAAAATGCATACATAAAAGATCAGAAGGCCGCTTTCAGAACTGCTTTAAAATTAACAGATGAATATTTTTCCAGTAATTGTGTGGCTAATGAAACACCATCGTCTTTGTTTGACTCTAATGAGAGTGTGGTGACTGAACGGCTATATATGGGTTACTTGAACAGAAAGCCAACAGAAAGTGAACTGTATGCCGCACACCAGTACCAAAATAACTCAGATATCTCAGGTTTGTGGGAATATTATGTCATTTCTGATATTCAAGGGGAAAATAGATTGATGGCAGCGATGTTGATTGCAGTTAATCATGTTTTACTGAGATAAAATTATTGTCGATTAGTTCTTGTTTTTGTTGCTTTAGCGTATAGGTTTTGGGTATCTTCATGCCGATTTAATTGCTATTGGAAAGCGAATGCCGTTAGGCAGCTGTGATGCTGTTATAAAGACTCAGTCAGACGGATCTGATCCTTCCTTTAAATCAGCTCTTATCAACTACATAAAATTACGGAGTTTAAATCTCAATGAAGTACGTATATTTTTGTCTTTTTCTAATAATGTCATTTTCTGTTCAGGCAAGTGAAATAAAGAATGTTCGCATTCAGCAAATCGCGATGAATCATGACCAGGGTGACTTTGTTTTTATTAAGCTGGAGACAGCTCCGTCTCGGGCATCTTGCTCCACTAATGGTGCGTGGGACTATACATTGTCTTTAAAAGATGAAACATATAACTCTATGTATGCAATGCTATTGGCTGCATTTATGGCCGGAAAGCAGGTCAATATTGGTGGTACGGGTACGTGTAATGAGTTTTCACAAATAGAGAGTATCAGTTCGTTTTTTGTTAATTGATATATGGTTGCTCTGACTGAGTGATTGGCCGTTTTTTAAACGCGTCCCTTTCTTCAGTTTGTGTTGTAAAAATGCAACCCAATTTGTTGGATTTCATCAAGGAACGGAAGGAATATCTGATCGACACAGTTGTTCATATATTCCTCGACCATTTCTTACGAGCACAATCATTGATCGCTGTTCTCTCCCTCTAACAAACTCACCAAGCCCATATAATAACCAATGCTGCGACCATCAAGTACATCCGGTCACAGCCAAATGGTATTTATCCTGTCATTCCATCTCAGTTAGCAGACACCTGACTGCGGACCTGATCTAACGTGTACTCTGTGATCAGTTGACCATTACGAAAGACGGTGACCAGTTGGTTGGCGTTGGCTGGAACGGTATCTCTGGCAACGGTCTGGTACTCGCCGTTTTCCCGTATTAATGCCAAGCGGCCTTTTTTCGAGCGTTTGCCGTGGTCGGTTATCGGGTCTTTGTAGATGTCTTTCCAGTCGCCATTGATGCAGATGGCGGATGCTTTCATGGCAAATTTCTGGGTATCCCGGTGTACTTTCTGTAGCAGTTCTCCACCCATACCGAACGATACGTTTTCGGCACTGATTCCTTGTTGTTTCATGGCTTCGAGGATGGCTTTGATGGAGCCTGGATTAACACCGTCACCCTGAATCAGGCGAACACAGTCAGGCAGTACCCGGTAGCCTTTACTGTTAGTGTGGCTGCCAAACTTGGCCATCAAGCGTTCGATGGCTTGTGGTACTACTTCTACCGGGTTGCCTGAATCGGGGCGGACCACCAGGGTGCCCCCCATGGTTTCGACCTGGTTTTTCAGGTCGCCGCCCCATAGATCATCGATAGCGGCCCAGAGGTTGTAGGAGTCGCTGACCACGGCAACTACTTTGTTCTTGCCACCAAATTGGTTGAGCATGTTGCGATAGGCATCGGTTTCGCCGTCTCGTCCCCAGCTGGTGATGGTGCTGTGTTCGGCGGCTGGAATGGAGAATCCGGCCATCTCGGCATCATAGTAACGACGCCCGGCGACGATGGCGGAAAGACTGTCGGTTCCCATGAAGTTGACCAGATGGGCGAGTCCGCCAATGGCGACGGTCTCTTCTGAACTCGCACCGCGGGCACCAAAGTCATGTAACTTGAAGGGCAGGCTGGAAAGATCGTCGGCCGTTTCGGTCAGATAACCGGCAATGATCTGATGGCAGGCTCTGGATATGGTTGCCACGGTGGTGGGATACCAGATAGCCCTCAGTAGCGCGGTTTCAATATAGCTGGTTAGCCAGGCGCAGGCTGGATCTGTATTGATGACCTGTGCGAGTACATTGCTGGTGGGCACTTCTGCGCCCTCAGGGACGGCTTCGATTTCCAGTGGCAGGTAGCCCTGATGGGTATTGAGAATGTAGGCCCAGCCTTCACGATTAAATGGCACGCCATGGGTTGTGCAAATGAGCTCTGCTTCGTCGATATCGGCCTGGGTGATTGGAGTAGTAAGGTATTGTTTAATAAACATCTGCAGACCAAAAAACACCGTGGAAGGAAAAATGCCGCCGCGGGATTCAATGTAGCTGGAAATGTATTCGGTGCCTTGTGGATATTGGGCAAAGTGAGAGGTTTTGTAGGAATCGGTGTTTAAAATCAGGTTCTGCATGATGGAAATCCTCCAGTCATCATGGGTCCGATGCCGGTCTATCCAGCATCTTCGACAGTTAATGCGGTCAGTGACAGAGCAGTTCCTGCCCTGTGTTTAATATAGTGTCTTTATGCCACTATATTGTCAATCATTATTTTTTGGCTAATCGCCACTAATTAAAAAATCCGGGCTTCGTCGATGCATATTGACCAGAGCGACAGCCGGCAATCCGTAATTTATACCGTTCCCAGTAAATCCTGGATGATGAAGTAGTGGTCCTCGAACATGGTTTGCGGATTCAGCTTGCTCAGGGGAATCCATTGTGCTGTTTGTGCATCGTCACCGCCTTTCACTTTCGGCAGTTCGGCATTGGGGGCCAGTTCGATGTGGAAGGTATGGGTAATGGTGCGACCGCGGGTGGAACGATAAGGGTCGTCATAAACGGCCGAGCGTTTGATTGAACCTTTGAGTACCGGAGCAGGCACTTTCAAGCGGGTTTCTTCCCGCAGTTCGCGAAGACAGGCGTCCTGCAGCCGTTCATGCTGATTGACGAAACCACCCGGGAGTGCCCATAGCCCTTTGCCTGGGTTGGCTCGGCGTTGTACTAACAGCACATGGCCCGATTGCACGACCACTGCATCTACAGTGACAAACGTAGGTGCGTAGGGGGCTGATTGCCAAGCTTGTTGATATTTTTGAACGAACTGTACCTCTTCCTGTACCTGCATAAAACCGGCTTCAGTCGCAACAAAATGTAATAAATATTCTGCTACGGGAGCGGGAATTAGCTCGTTGTTTTGCATCGTATTGATGGCGCTATCAGGTGTCGTCATAAACAGGTGTTCACGCAATGGTGTGGCGCTGATGTTGCGGTAGTTTTCAATACTGATGCTGTGCCACTGTGGAAACAGATTCAGATAAAAACCGGTCTGATCTTTTCGGTGGCCGATCAGAGCGACTTTGGCAGGTTGGTGTGGAGTGGTGTGATGGGCGGTGACCAGGCCGTTCACGGTTGCCTGTACATTGCGCACCCAGAGTTCATCATTGTAGGGAACATCCATCAGAGGCAGGCACAGCAGACGGGTATTTTCAGTCTCATTGAGGCAGGCACGCACCATGGCTTCTCGCTCCTGATGGGTCCAGGGGTTGCGTGCATTACGTGGCTGCCAGGCAGAGCCGATCAGCAGTACCAGTTTGTTGGCGCGGTTCAGGCCTTCTCTGACAATCTTCAGGTGGCCGGAATGAAATGGTTGAAAACGGCCGATGAAGACCGCGAAATCGAATGTTTGAGTCATATCGCAAGATCCTTGCAAAGTATGGATGGGCGTGAGTCTGTCTCTTGCCCGTATTTAAATACTCGCCTCGGCTTGTGCTGCCATGGCGACATGTTAATATTGGCTTATAGCCACTTAATTAGCAAGTGTCTTTGCCAACACTGACGGAAAACTATAATGGGTACTTATAAGACCGAACGGGAATTTTTGCAGCACTACAATATTCATGATCACGAGCTGCCGCTGGTATCGGTGGATGTTGCCATCTTCACTTTGCTAGAAGGGCGTTTGCAGGTGCTGTTGGTGAAACGCGGGGACTTTCCACACAAGGGACGCTGGTCGCTGCCAGGTGGTTTTGTGAATCAGCGACAGGACCAGGACCTGTCAGCGACGGCGCGGCGCAAGCTGCTGGAAAAAACCGGTGTCGATACCTCTCACCTGGAGCAGATTGCCACGGTTGGCAATGACAAACGTGATCCGCGAGGCTGGTCGGTAACGGTGCTTTATATGGCGTTGATACCTTATTCACCGGCGCAGGCAATTGCCGCACCGGTCAGCGATGCGCGCTGGTGGCCGTTAGAAGAAGCCGCTGAGCAGCGCCTGGCGTTTGATCACAGCGAATTGATATCCATGGCCAGAGAGCGTTTGCGCAATAAGACCGGTTATACCATGTTACCGGCGTACATTATTGATAGCCCGTTCAGCCTGACTCAGTTACAGCAGGCTTTTGAAGAGTTATTGGGGACAGGGGTAGAGAAAAAATCCTTTCGCCGGAGAGTACTCGCAGCCGACATTCTGGAGGAAGTTGGTGAAGGGCTGGCGGAAAGTGGTCGTGGTCGCCGCGCGGTATTGTATCGACCCAAAAAAGGTGGTGAACAGCATGCGTTTGTGAGAGTGTTTGGCGGGGTGGACGAGGTGTAGGGAATGATAAAAAATATCCATAAAATGGTGAGGTCGACACTTTTTTTGGAAATGAATTTCAAGTTAACAAGCTTCCTTTTTATTTTTGTTTGATTTCACAGACGTAGAATCAGTGTACCTGAAGTCAGGGTTTTGCTGCTGATTTTCATATACACTGAGCTGGTGATGGGACAAATATAATCCAAATTCAAACTTGTTTTGACGGGTGTTAATGATTGATCATATTTTTTGAGAGCGGTCAGGGATTTCCTAATTTTTCCATACTTGGATATTGTTTTGAATAAAGCTATCTATAGACACAGGTGATACATCATCAGTGGATTCTACATTGATATTTATATGGTCTTCAGATGCTTGTGAGATGGTTTCGTCCATGGCTGCAATTCCGTTAGCTTAGTCTTCAGGGTATCCAATTTCACGAAGACGTTTTGCCAGATCCACAATAGAGAGACGTTTGTGTTGAATGACTTTACCAAGATGGTGTGAAAGAGTCTCTGCGATTTGGTTATATGAGACTGCTTCAGGGGACAGCGGCGCAGGTTGTCGAAAGAGGTTGTTGATAAAGTAACCCGGGTGGTCACCATCAGTATAAGGCAGGCGTTTTAGTGGAGCTGTCCAGAGAACTTCCAGACAGCCGCCTGTCACTCAATTAACACTTTCTCGTTCGGCTGGTTCATTGCCATAGCGGTTGATACCTGACCAGCGCCAGAGTACCAGTATCGCCGTTAATATCGGTAAGCCGTGAAACACTAATACAACATGTGCCGGAGCCCAGAACTCGTAAAACGGAGCGGAGATTAACATGCCAATGCCAAACCCGGACATTTGTAGCACGGTTAGCAGACTGAAAGCAGGTAACCGCAATTGATCCGGCTCCTGTTGCAGACGTGAAACCAGCCCAACTTCGGCAAGACCATCACCGAGTCCGGCGGGAATTGCTGCGCACAGTAACCAGACCAGTTCACTTTGTTGGAAGACGAGAATAAATCCACCAGACATGGCCAGCACACCGAAAAAGAATGTTTTTTCCATACTGCGTAATTGATTGGTTTTGAGTATCCGACTGGCTATTCTGGCACCCGCAAATTTTCCACACGCCCATACGGCCAACAGTAATCCCATTGTTGTGCTGGCGCTCTCAGGTGTCAGTAGTTTGGACAGGATCGGAAAGCCAACATTGTGTGCAGCGCTACCCAGTGTATCCATCATCGTTACTAACAGCATACCCGCCATTAACGGCGCGGCTTTCAGTCCGTGTCGTAACTGTATCCAGTCCTGGCGCAGGTGTGGGAATTCTGCTGTTCGCCGGATGGAGAGCATGCGTAAAGGCAGTATGAACATGGTGGCAACAATATATGTTGTGATGTTAATGGCGAATACCAGCTGATAACCAAAACCGGCAACCAGCAGGCCTGAAATCAGGCTGCCGACAACAGCACCCGAAGAGGCTGCTGAGGTAATCCAGGCGTTGGCATTGACCCGGTGTTCTGCGTTGATCAACCTTGGCATCTGGCTGTTAAGACCAATGGAAAACATTGAATGGCCAAAGCCGATCCCGAACGCAATAACCGGTAGCAGCAGTAGTTGTTGCTGGGTCGGTACAATCAACAATAACAGCACTAGAAATGCGCGTAGCAGATCGAAACATATTAACGGTATTTTGCCAGTCCAGTGACGGAAAAATGGTGTTCCGACAATGCCCGCGGTGATTCCACCTGCTACCCGACAGGCCAGGAAAATACCGATACTCATGGCGCTGTTGCTCAACATATACACATACGTTGACAGCGCGACCATATTTAAAAAAGCGCCAAAATCTGAAATCAGTCTGGCCAGGACGATCAGGCGGGCATTATGAATAGACTGGGATGGCGTTGCTTCAGTATTCAATATCCACCTCCACCAGTGATTTCATCTGCTTATCGATGTCCAAAATACCATCCAGTGTGTCAGCGTGAAACCAGGCATCCACCACGAATACTTCTTCATAGTTGCCGCCGACTTTTCGGCCGGGTTTAAAGTGGTCGGTAATACTGATCATGCCAGGTATCTTTCCGGCTGCTTCAATGCCACGGACTTCGCGTAATACTCCGCTGTTACGCGGGTAGATTGCAGCCATGCCATAAATACCATCGATTTGAGGTGGAACAGGTCGCTTGATTTCTTTGCCCAGTAACTGATCGATAAACACCTGCCCGTAATCGAGTGCCAGCAGAGATTTCAGGCTGTCTTTCACTCTCATTCCACCAATACGGGGATTGACTTCAATGACACTTGGACGCTTTTGGCTGTCGAGGCGCATCTCTACATGACAAAAGCAATTGCGTAATCCCAGGGCCTGTAAAATGTCTTGGGCATAAGACATGACCTGTTGTTGTTCCTGTTCATTTAGTTGGACGGGTGGGGTTACCAGCAGGTTTTCGTAACTACAATAAGTTTCCTGAGTGACATCCAGTTTGTCGTGAACGATTAATGGCCAGACTTCGTTTTCGGTACATAGGCATTCAACGCTGATTTCATCGCCATCAATAAGAGCTTCTGCCAACATCTCATGCTGCGGATCAAAATACTGCCCTTTGAATTCATGGTCGCAAAAAAAATGAGCATAGTAGCCATCGGCAATATTCTGCATATAGTGTTCAAATACTCTGCGCATATCATCGATGTTATGGCAGACTGAAATAAAACTCGATCCAAGGCCCACAACAGGTTTCAGTATGAGTGGAAAGCCAACGTGTTGGGCTGCTTGCAGTAAACTTTCTTCATCATAGACACGTGTATGGCGGACTGTATATATGCCGTTTTGTGCCAAGGTCTGTCGCATCAGATATTTATTGTTGGCCAGAAACAATGCTTCGGCCGGAATGTGAGGTAACCCTCTGGACTGGCAAAGTTCTGCTACTTGAGCGCCCAGCAAACCTTCACCGGTAAAAAATCCCAATATGGAACCGATGCCGATAATGTGACTGTCCTGCTCAATCTTTTGGATGGTCTGTTCCAGGCCGATACCGGACCAATCAGAAATGCGGACAATATGAAAAGGCATTCCTGCTACCTGGCTGTCCGTGATGGTATCCGGAACGATCACAACGACATCAATGCCGAGCTTGATCGCTTCCCGGGCAATCACCGATGTTGTGATAAATGAATACTTTTCAATCAATACCAATTTTGATGTTTTCAATTTAAGTAACTCCGTTTAGTAGCGGATGGGAGTATCGTTTCCATCCAGGTATCGGGAAACAATAAAGCCTTTTTCATCCTCATCATGTAATGCGGGTAGTACGCTCTTTCCTGAAAACGCTTTAAATCGTGAAGCCTTGTATGGAGAACGGGTACGGATAAACCGTTTTCCATCTATCATTTCATAATCTAATGTATGTCCAGGAGAAACCCGGTGTTTGCCGACCGGGGTGACATAGACATAAGGAACTGCATACGTACCGGAGAACTCCGTCAGTTGCGCCAGCAGGTCCAACCCTTTTTGCACAGAAGTGCGCATGTGATAGGTACCAATGACATCCATGCAGTGAAACAGGTAGTAAGGGGTCACACCGATTATCAACAGATGATCCAGCAGGTTTTTTAAATCTGTGACAGTATCATTAATACCTTTTAACAATACCATCTGTCCTCTAACGGATACTCCACGTTTGGTAAAGCGATGGATCGCTGCAATCACTTCTGGCTGTAATTCATCGATATGGTTGATGGATACGCCAACGGAGATATTTTTGGAGTTAAGGGGGTTTTGATAATCAACATGGTTATAGCTGGCAATCCGTTCGGCCAATTCTTCCGTGATACGCTCAGGCTGAAACAGAATATGACGGGTTCCAATGCGGATTTTGGTGATATGTGGAATAGCTGTCAGTTCTTCCAGCAGTTTAAATACCCGTTTGGGCTGTGCCATAGGATCTCCACCGGTAATCAGCGCTGTGTTGATACGTGGGTCACGGCGGATGTAGTCAATCGCCTGTTCCATATTCTCTTCACTCATTAATTTAGCGGTACCGGCTAAAGTTCTGGTTTTTTTGAAGCAGTACCGGCAATAAGAAGCACAACCGAAATAAGGTGTAAGCACTGCGCGATCTTCATAAATCCGTTCCAGGCCATATATGCCGGAATTGTCTTTACCCTCTTCAAATGGTTGAGGCCGGCCAAATTCCAGGGCTTCATAAAAACTGGGTTCGAACTGTTTGCGTATTGCCTCTGATTGAGTCATCAGATTCTTGATATATCGGGTTGTCGAATCTCGAAACTGCTCGTTTACCTCATTCAGCATGGTTGATTGCAAAGTTATGTCTTGCGTGACATGAGATAGGGGAGGTATTCAGTCATAGCGTTTTTCCTTTTCGCGAAATTCGGATTATTTTCTGTGTGGCTTTCGATACAAACTGGATGAGCACATAGATTGATCATTAGCGGTCGGGATGATCTGGGGTTGATACAGCGGTTTCAGAGCAGACCTTATTGACCATTTTGAATAGTAAATAAGGAGGATGGAATCTGTAAAAGCGACAAGTTTCAGCTTTGAACACGACATTTTAGTGAATGGCTCTTTTTTGCCCATTCAGAAAAATAATAGTCGCGCTGCTGATGATGGCCGTTGTTGGTGAAAATAGCGTGTATCTGTTTTGAATATGGCTGAATCATACAGTGTTCTTGCGTTGCTATTACCCGGCAATTAAACAGATCGTCCTGGTCCCTTTGATTGTCGCCCCGGGGGATCTGGCTGTGTTACGCGAAACTCTTTAATTTCCAGGGGCTCGCATTGGCGATGGCCAATGGTGTGGTCCGACACTTTGGTGCATCCCGGTATATCAGTCAGTACAAGACCAAAACCACAGAGGAAATATACTTAATGAAGCAGGGTGTACAGTATGAGTGCCGGATGTATTGGCCATAAGCTCGTATTTCCATTTTTCAGTATGGCTAAATACTGATAAATATACAGTTAAACAGCAGAGAGCATCGTCAGAAAGATATAGGAAGTCGCAGAAAATCCACCTAAAAGTTGCACTCTGGAACAGGATCGTTTCAGCCATTGCTTCGGGTTACCAGGGTGCCGGGGAGTTGGCAGGTTCCTGGACCATAGAGGACTTTAATTGTGCGACGTAAGCCCAATATCGGGCCCTTTTTTTGCTTTATCCTGAATAGTGTCTAGCGCCCGATTGGTTTACTATTGCGCCGCAGATTTTTTGATACCTGAAGATATAAGGACGGATGTTGGATGAAGCGGCACTTGGTGGCAATTGTGGTGATATTGGTAAGCCTGGTACTGGATCAGGTCAGTAAGTGGGCGGCGATGACCTGGATGAAAGGAGAGCCGGCACTTAGTTATCTGGGGGGAATATTCGTCATAAGATACGCTGAAAATCCGGGCGGTATGTTGAGCCTTGGGGCAAAGTTGCCTGATCACGCCCGTTTTTTGATTTTTACCGTATTGGTTAGCTTGATTTCTATCGCGATTCTCTATCATTTGTTTCGAAGCAGGATAGGTACCATGGAAAGAGTCGCCTGGGCACTTATTTTTAGCGGTGCAATCGGAAATTTGGTTGATCGTATCCGTTTTGAAGGTTATGTTGTTGACTTTCTGAATGTGGGTATTGGATCCTTGCGTACCGGTATTTTCAACGTGGCAGATATGGCCGTTATGCTGGGATTGTTGTTGTTTTTCATATCCACTCTTGGTACAAAACCTACACATTGAAATGCCTATGCACAGGACAGGATAGATGGATATACGCAGTCTTAAATTCAGTGAACTGAATGGAGTTTTGGAGCTGATTGACCAATATGATCGTCCTGTATCTCCCCGCCCTTCTTTTTTATTACAAACACAGATCTATGAGCAGATCAAAGCTAACGGCGGTGAGGTGATCGGCGCTGTCGAAAATGGAAAAGTAGTGGCCACATCCACAATTAATATATGTGCCAACTTAAGCTGGTCAGGGCGCCCGTTCGGAGTCATAGAGAATGTGATTGTCCATGCGGATTATCGCAGCCAGGGAATTGGGCGTCGGGTGCTTGAGCGGGCGGTCTTGATAGCCCGGCAGAAGAATTGCTACAAAGTTATGCTGATGAGTGGTTCATCCAAACCAGAAGTTAAGCGTTTTTATGAGCATGCCGGATTCAGTCAGGACAAGCTTGGCTATCAGATTCGCTTTGATGCCTGACCGATCCAGCCCTTTCTTATCACTCGTCAACTACGCTGCATCGTTCAAGTTGTAATAGTCTGTTTGGCCTGCCTGAATCTTTATCGATTGTAGACAGTGGAAATAAATTAAAAATGATAGTTTACTGGTCTTTTTCAGCCGGGAAACTTCGCCATGACAGAAAAACTGCATACTCCCAAGGTAAAGAAAATCGTCGGCGGGGGCCCTAAAAAAGTCCTCTATACGTTAATGACCGTCAATCGTATTGGTCTGAAGAATTCTGCCAAAGCTCTGAATAGTCATAATGTCTGTAAAGCCTGTGGTCTGGGTATGGGTGGGCAGCATGGTGGCATGACGAATGAGCTTGATGAGTTTCCATCTGTTTGCAATAAGAGTATCCAGGCTCAGTCCACCGATATCCAGCCGCCTATTCCAGTAGAAGTCTTCGCTCACCCCTTATCCGAATTTCAGAAACTCAGCCGTAATGAATTGGAACATCTTGGTCGGCTGGGCATGCCCGTCCATAAGGCTGCTGATAGCGACCGCTATGAGCCGATCGAATGGGAGGATGCCTTGCATCGGATTGCATCCCGGCTGAGTGTTACCAAACCCGAGCGCAGTTTTTTTTATTCTTCCGGACGTTCATCCAATGAGGCGGGTTTTGTTTTGCAGTTGCTTGCTCGCCTCTATGGTACCAATAACGTTAACAACTGTTCTTACTATTGCCATCAGGCCACGGGTGTTGGCTTGTATAACGCCTTGGGTGTCGGCACTGCGACTGTTGAGCTGGCGGATTTGAATGAATGTGATTTGCTGTTTCTGATCGGTGCCAACCCGGCATCCAACCATCCGAGACTAATGCATAAGCTGAAGGCCATACGTGACCGTGGCGGCAAAGTGGTGGTTATTAATCCGGCCAGAGAGTCCGGGCTGGTGAAGTTTGCAGTACCTAAAAGTGCTAAGTCCATGTTAACGGGTGGTACTGAAATCGCATCCGAGTATTTACAACCCAAGGTTGGCACAGATGCTTTATTGCTCATGGGGTTGGCTAAAGTGGTATTGCAGCGTCAGGCGATGGATCAGTCTTTTATTGATCAGCATACGGATGGTTATGACGCATTTGCAGAGCAACTGGATCAACTCGACTGGGATGATATCTGTTTCCGCACGGGTGTTACGCTTGCGGAAATCAAACGTGTTGGCGAGTTGTATTGTGAATCCAAAAACACGATTTTTGCCTGGGGTATGGGCGTTACTCATCATTTGAATGGTGTTGATAATGTGGAGACCATTGCCAATCTGGCATTGTGCCGGGGAATGGTCGGTAAGCCCGGTGCCGGGTTATTGCCATTACGAGGACACAGTAATGTGCAGGGGGTTGGTACGATAGGTGTCAAACCCGTCCTGCCGGAACAGGTATTCAGTGCTTTGCAGCAGGAGCTGGGGGTGTCATTACCGGCAGAACCCGGGCTTGATACGCTGGCCTGTCTGGAACGAGCCTATGAACAACAAATGGATTTTGCTCTGTTAATGGGCGGAAACCTGTTGGATGCGTCACCCAATACTGAATGGGCCAGACAGGCATTGGATCGCATCAGTCTGAAAGTATTTCTGACCACTACTCTGAACCGTGGTCACATCAGTGGTGTGGAAAACAGTGAAGTGATTGTGTTGCCGGTGACCGCCCGAGATGAGGAGTGGGAGCCCACCACACAGGAATCAATGTTCAATTTTGTCCGCCTCAGTGATGGTGGTATTCAGAGGCTGGAAAATGTTAGGCCGGAAAGTGTGATTCTGCTGGAAATTCTTAAGCGCAGCATCGAGTTGCCCGGTGTTAATCTGGAGCAGGTATCCAGTCATGCCGGTATACGGCAATTTATCGCTAAAGTGATTCCTGGCATGGATAAAATCCGCGATATTGCCGATTCCAAGCAGGAATTTCACATTCAAAAACGATTGCTGAAAACACCAGAGTTTGCCACTGCCAATGGTAAGGCCCGGTTTAATTGTGCAACACTGGAAGTGCCGGCTGAAGATGAGAATTATCCGTTCAGATTGATGAGCGTAAGAAGTGAAGGACAGTTCAATTCCATTATTTATGAGCAACAGGACAGTTATCGCGGTACCAAAGATCGTTGGTCCATACTGATGTCGCCTCAGGATATGTTTGAACAAGGGATTCAGCCAGAGCAACAGATCACCATCCGCTCGGCGTTTGGAGAAATGGCTGGCGTCAGGGTGATTCCCTACAATCTGGCCAGAGGTACAATCATGGCCTATTATCCTGAGGCCAATGTGCTTATTGGTACAGCTGTCGATCCACGCAGCAGAACACCGGCTTTCAAACATGTCGCGGTGGCGCTGCAGCCATGAGGAAAACGCGATGGATGAGATACTTCTCCGCCGGGCGGGCCTGGAGGATGCACCGGAAATCAGTGATTGCATCACTCAGGCTTATATTCCCTATGTTTCCAAAACAGGTTTGGCGCCGGCTCCTCTGCAGGATAACTGCAGTGAGCTGATCCGGCAGCATCTCGTGTATGTGCTGGCAGATGATGTTCGTATTGCCGGGGTACTGGTGTTGATGCAACAGGCGCATCGGTTGTTGCTTGAATGCATTGCTGTGCACCCTGAATATCAGGGCCGTGGCCTGGGGACTCGATTGTTTCAGCACGCAGAGTCGGAAGCTCAGCGGCTGGGAGTCAATGTCATTGTTCTACATACCAATGAGTTAATGACTGAAAGTATTCGTTTATATAAACGGTTGGGTTATCAGGAAGTGGAACGCCGGGTTGAAAATGGTTGCAGGCGGGTGTTTATGGAAAAACGCATTATGTTTTATGAATAACAAAGTCTGACATCCGGTTGCTTTTTCGCTTCAATTCAGTACCATGCGCGGCGTCATTGGGGAGTAGCCGCTCTTTTCCCAAAGAGGCTTGTGTCAACATAATTGATCCACAGATCATGGCATAAGCAGTCCTTCATACTGGTAGCAACCAACGGCTTGTTACCTGTCTGACGACCTGGCAAGACCTTTGACCACAACGCCTCCGAATGGCCGGGGATGCGTGGTGGTCATTCGTCTTTAAACCGGCCAGGATTGTTACCATGGAATCCTTCTTTATCTCGACAGGCGTTGTGGCTCTGGCTGAAATGGGCGATAAGACCCAGTTGCTGGCGTTGATTCTGGCCACTCGCTTTAAAAAGCCCATTCCCATTATTCTGGGCATTTTCCTTGCCACTATCCTCAACCATGGTGTTGCCGGGGTTGTTGGTGGTTGGTTGGCCTCGGCGGCAGGCCCTGAGACTCTGCGCTGGATCTTGGGCATTTCTTTCCTGGCCATGGCGATATGGGTCATGATTCCCGATAAAATGGATGATGATGAGGGATTGTCGGCAACCAAGTATGGCAGTGTGCTGATGGCCACGCTGATTGCTTTTTTTCTGGCAGAAATGGGTGATAAAACCCAGATTGCCACCGTTGCCCTGGCTGCTCATTACAGTTCTGTCGTCTGGGTCGTGGTGGGTACTACCTTAGGCATGATGTTGGCCAATGTTCCGGTGGTGTTTATCGGCAATAAACTGGCTGACAAGATTCCGATGAAAATCGTACATGGGGTTGTTGCTGCTTTGTTTGTGATACTGGCGATATCAACATTGCTGGGTATCGGAGCCGGGTTTGGTATCTAGCAGAAGAGCGACGCAATTTTAATTGCAGGCAGAGAATTAACCGCCTGCCAGTATCTTGTACAAAGCGTTGACCAATGGCGATACCGGGCGTTCTTCCAGCTGTAACAGAAACAGTGGCCGGAATAGTGGGGTGTCCCAGACATCCTGCCAAACGGCTATTTTCCGTAGCTCCACTAGCTCCTGAATCACACTGGTTGGTAAAATGGAAACTCCCAGACCCTCCGCGACGCAACGGGCAATGCCTTCGTTACTACCGATTTCAAGGTAGTTGACGGTGGCAAGCCCGTGATTTTGTAAAACCTGTTGAATCACATCCCGAGTGCCTGAACCTGGTTCTCGTACCAGCCAGGTTTTTTCCTGCAGAGTATTTGGTCCGCCTTGTTTCAATGCTTGTTCCCAGGCGACCGGCATAACCAGCTGTAGAGGCTCATCCTGCCAGTGCCTGGATTTGATACCCCGTTCGTTGACCTGGCCTTCCACCAGCGCCACATCCACCCGGCATTCCAGCAAAGCCTGGGCAACCGTCTGAGTATTTCCACTGAACACCCTGACATCAATATCCGGATGCTGTTGCAGCAGTACGGCAATGACTGCCGGCAGCCAATAACTGGCAACCGTTGTACTGGCGCCAATGGTCAATTGGCCTCGCTGCTGACCGATTCGAGCCTGAATATCTTCTATGGCAACACGTTCAAGGGCGAAGATCCCGCGAGCATGTTCAAACAGTGCCTGACCGCTGTCGGTTAATTGAATTCTACGTGGGCCTTTGGCGGCATCTGAACGTCGTTCCAACAGAGCAAGATCAAGCTGATTTTCCAGCTCTCTGACACCTTTTGAAACAGCCGGTTGGCTGATTGCCAGTTTTTCCGCAGCGTGCGAAAAACTGCCATGCTCGACGACTGCGTGAAAGATCCGCAACAAGTGAAGGTTTAGTCGCATAACTTTAAATTATATTTCAATAATAATTATGTATTTGCTTCATATATCCTCTACTTATAACTTATTGGATTAAATATATTCCAATTAACAATAAGTCTTGAGGTTATGTCATGAGCAATCGTTTTAGTCACTCTCTATGGCTAATGTTTCAAAAGCCTCGGTATCCGCAGTTACCTGGAGTGGTTCTGGTGACTATTCTGGCGGTGATATGTCTCACTGTATCTGCACAACCATGGTTTCGGCAATATGGTATTTCGGCATTGAGCCTGGGAATACTGGTCGGCCTGATACTCGGCAATACCTGGTATCCCCGTTTTGCCGGACAACTGGACAGCGGAACTGATGTTGCCAAGGGATCAATCCTGCGAGTGGCCATAATACTGTATGGCCTGAAAATCAGTTTTCAGCAAATTGCCGAAGTGGGGTTCGATGGCGTGTTAACGGCTCTGCTGATGATGCTGACAACGTTTTCTTTGACTCTGTTTCTGGGAGTTCGGATATTCAAGCTGGACCGCCAAACCGCTATCCTGATTGGTGCCGGCAGTTCCATATGTGGCGCAGCAGCGGTATTGGCCACAGAATCGGTGATCCGGGCCAAGTCGAACCAGGCATCTGTGGCAGTTGCAACCGTTGTGATTTTCGGTACCTTGGCGATGTTCGTCTATCCGATGATTTATACCCGGCTGGGGCTGGCTCCCTGGCAGTTTGGTATCTATGTTGGATCCACCATACACGAAGTGGCGCAGGTGCTGGTGGTAGGTAACAGTGCAGGGGAGCTGGCTGCGGCAAGTGCCATCATCGAAAAAATGAGCAGAGTGATGATGCTGGCGCCGTTTCTGTTGATTCTCTCCATGCATCAGTCACGTCAAAGCCACCAGGACCATCCGGGCCGTATTACCATCCCATGGTTTGCCATATTGTTTGTGGCGGTCAGTGGTATTCATTCGTTGATCAGCTTGCCAATATGGCTGAACCGGTTCTTACTTGGTCTGGATAATCTCCTTCTGACTATGGCCATGATTGGCCTGGGTCTCAAAACACATTTACGGGCGGTGCGCGAGGCTGGTTTGAAACCCATACTGTTGGCCGGATGCGCGTTTGGTTTTTTGATGGTGGGAGGTTATGTCCTGAACTTTGTGTTGTTGCCCGGTCATTGAAGTCCTGTTTAAGCAAAGTAATCACGACCAGCGACTTCACTGATGGCCGTTCATTCATATGAATATGTATTTGGAGAGTAAGTTATGAAACTGATCGTCGGTAGCCAATCAACCTGGTCTATGCGGGCATGGATGTGTACACGTTTGGCAGGTGTCGAATGTGAGGTTATCTCAATGGCATTGAGCGGCGATGGGTATCGCGAGCAATTGGCTCGTTATTCACCATCGGTATTAGTGCCGGTATTGGTGGATGGTGATCTGGTGATCCACGATTCTCTGGCGATTGCCGAGTATTTAAATGAGTGCAGTGATGGTCGTTTGTTACCGGTTGACTCAGCAGCAAGAGCTGTGGCGCGAAGTCTGCTGGCTGAACTGCATTCGGGGTTCTCCCAATTACGCAGCAGTTGTCCTTTTACACTGGAAACGGCTGAACCGGTGGCTATAAACAGCGCGATTCAGGCAGAACTGACGCGGGTGACGCAGATCTTTTCCCAGGCAACAGGCGGGTTTATGTTTGATGCGCCAGGAGCGGTCGATGCGTTTTATGCGGTGTTGGCATCCAGACTGAGTATCTATGGGATGTCCCTGGAAGGTCGGGCTGGAGAATATCAGCGTGCACTGACAAACTGGCCTTTGTTCAAATCGGCATGGCAGCAGGTCCAACAATGGTAAGTCGTTGGCGAATGTCATCGATGATGGATCTATTTAATGTGTCTTTTGGTTTTGGATAACGGATACCGAAAAAACAGACTGTCATGGATATGGCCATGACAGTTTTAGGATGAGGGTTTATGAAGCACAGCTAGATTTACGTGCCACCATTCTGGTCTTTCCAGGGTGGCAGTGGCGCCGCCAATCGATCACCGTCATAACCGGTAACCGTGCCGAAATCTTCAGCAGCATTCCAGCGCCTGACATAGTCGTGGAGTTCCTGTTTATTGCGACCAAGGAAGTTCCACCAGATCAGTACATCCTCATTAAAAGGTTCGCCACCGATCAGCAACAGTCGGCATGGGCCGTGGCAGGTCATGGTGAGGGATTCTGTGGCTGTGGCCAGATAAAGCAGTTCTGATGAATCCAGTTCACGACCATCACAGCTGACGACGCCATCCAGCACCAGCAGACCGTGTTCAAATGAACGTTGCAAAGGAAGAGTCAGAGGGCCGGCGTCTGCGCAAACGATTTCTGCCGCCATTAATGGTGAGTACACTTTGATCGGCGCTTCCAGTGCGAAGGCTGAACCGGCGATGACGGTTATCTGTGCCGGGCCCAGGTGGGTTACGGGCGGTTCGGCACAATGCTCGAAGGCCGGCTCAATGAAACGTTGTTCATCGGGCAGGGCAATCCACAGTTGTGTTGCATGGATACAGCGGGAGCGCGACTGAGGAGATTCTTCGCTATGACTAATGCCTTTACCGGCTGTCATCAAATTGACTTGTCCCGGACGTATCGTCTGTACCGTATCAAGTGAATCACGATGCAACAATTCCCCTTCGATCATCCAGGTAAAGGTTTGCAGTCCGGTGTGTGGATGCGGTCCTATCTGAACGCCCTTACCAGCACTGATGTCGGCCGGACCAATATGGTCGAGAAACACCCAGGCACCAATCATGCGGCGCTCACGGGTTGGTATAAACCGCTGCACCGGTAGTCCGGCGCTCAGCTCAGCAGTGCGTCCGCTGATTCTTTGATGCCGGGAGTCGCTCATAACGTTGGCCCTAATGCTGCCTCCTCCTGCGAGGGTGGACTTGCCAGGCGAATATTACGACTACTGATGACACCGTTGGGATCGATTTGCAGCAACTCCTGCTGTTGCAGGTTTACCATGCTCATGGTTCCCCCCCAGACATAACCGGTATCCAGTCCCAGCACATCTTTGTCAGTAAACAATCCATTCAGTGCCGCCCAGTGACCGAAAATCAGCCGGATTGAACGTTTTTTGCGGGCCGGGTATTTAAACCAGGGTTTCATGCCTTTGGGGGGGTGGTCTGGGCCTTCTTTGTGTTCCAGGTCCAGCCGCCCCTTGTCATCGGTAAAGCGCATGCGGGTCAGGTAGTTGGTAATAACCCGCCAGCGGCTGGTGCCTTCCAGGCTGTCTTTCCAGACATCCGGAGTATTGCCGTACATATTGGCCAGAAACATTCTGAGCAGACGTTCAGTACGTAATACTTCTGATACTTCTTCTGCCAGTTCCCGGGCTTTACGAGTACGCCAGATTGAGGGAATACCGGCATGGGTCATGGCGTAGCCCAGAGTTTTATCGTGATGCATCATCGGCTGGTTACGGACGAAATCGATCAGGCCTTTGGCCTCCGGGCTTTGTGTGACCTGAACCAGGGTGTCTTTGGCACCAGGTTTTTTATAGCCGTAATAAACCGCCAGCATGTGCAGATCATGGTTGCCTAACACAATGCGGCAGCAGTCATCGATTTGCCTGAGATATTGAATCACACCTATGGAGTCGGGGCCGCGGTTAACCAGATCACCAGCGACCCAAAGATTATCCCGGGCAGGATTGAATTGAACTTCTGCCAGTAATCTGAGTACTGGCTCCAGGCAACCCTGGATATCTCCAATGGCATAATCAGTCATGAGGCGTCAGTTGATTGGCAAGATTAACAAAATCGGCAACAGACAGCTTTTCCGGACGAAGACCGGGATCGATGCCGGCATCTTCAATCTGTTGCTGGGTCATCAGTTGTTTGAGGTTATTGCGTAGCGTTTTGCGTCGTTGTGAAAACGATGTTCTGACCATCGTTTCGAGTGCTTCAAGGCTACGGGCCGTTAGTTCGTGTTTTGGACGTGGAGCCAGTCGGATAATCGCGGAGTCCACCTTAGGTGCCGGGTTGAACGCACCTGGTTTCACGGTAAACAAATACTCCGTCTGACAAAAATACTGCATCATCACACTCAGGCGACCATAGTCAGAACCGCCGGGGCTGGCACAGATACGTTCAACCACTTCTTTTTGCAGCATGAAGTGCATGTCGGTGATGTGATCGGTAAAGCGCAGCAGATGGAACAGCAACGGCGTGGAAATATTGTACGGCAGGTTGCCCACCACCCGCAGCGGTTCTCCGGGGTGAAGGGTGGCGAAATCAAACTTGAGGGCATCGGCTTCATGAATAGTCAGCGCTGCTGCCGAGAAAAATTTTACCTGTAGTATCGGAATCAGGTCCCGGTCCAGTTCGATAACATCTAACTGGCCATCGGTTCCGGCCAGCAGTTGTTCGGTCAGGGCACCCTGTCCCGGACCTATTTCCACCAGATGCTGGTCGGGTTTGGGACGGATGGCACTGACGATCCGGTCAATGACTTGTTGATCGTGCAGGAAATTTTGGCCAAATCGTTTTCTAGCTTTATGCATGTGTCTGTTAATGATCCCGTGAGCGTCAGTTCGCGTGTCTGGCCCGATTAGCGGCCATTTTTTCTGCGTAATGAATGGCCACCAGCAGTGAGCCGTTATTGGCATGCCCGGTACCGGCCAGATCCAGGGCCGTACCATGATCTACTGAAGTGCGGATGATCGGCAGTCCCAGAGTAATATTCAAGGCCCGACCAAAACCAGAGTGTTTGAGTACCGGCAGTCCCTGGTCATGATACATCGCCAATGTGGCATCGGCCTGATCAAGCCAGTGTCTGGCATACATGGTGTCGGCTGGCAGGGGGCCGGTGACCGGAAAGCCGAGTTCACGCCATTGCTGGATCACCGGGGCAATGATCTCATCGTCTTCGCTACCAAGATGACCGCTTTCGCCGGCATGAGGATTGAGCCCGGCTACCAGCAGGCGCGGTTTTTCCAGTCCGAAATCGGTCTGCAGGCTGTGCATGAGTACATTCATGACTTCCTCCAGCAGTTCCGGCGTAATGGCATCGGCCACCTTGCGCAGCGGGATATGGGTGGTGGCAAGCGCGACCTTAAGTTCCTCTGTTGCCAGCATCATAACCACCCGATCGGTGTGGCAGCGCTGCTGAAAATATTCGGTATGGCCGGTAAATGGAATACCGGCATCATTGATAACCGCTTTATTGACCGGACCAGTCGTGACGGCGTCAGCCTGATTGTTCAGGCAGGCATCAATGGCAGTATCCAGAGTTTTCAGAATGTACCGGGCATTCTGTGGATTCAACTTTCCGGGTTCACAGTTGGCACCGCAGCTGACTGGCAGGACTTTCAGAGTCCCTGGCTGGTGTGGTTGTGGTGTATCGTTCAAATCAACCACTTGCAGTTGAACGGTGTCCAGTCCCAGTAGCAGGGCCCGTAACTTCAGCATCTCCGGGTCTGCCACCAGAATGATTTCACTGTCGAAATGGTGTTGGGCCAGCGACAGGCATAGGTCAGGGCCAATGCCTGCCGGTTCGCCCGGCGTTACCAGGATGCGTTTGGTCATATGCGTTTCTCTATGAATGCGCTGCTGCGGGTTTCTGCAATCCAGCGTTGTAGTTCTTCTTCGTACTTGGCGTTAAAGATGGCCTTGGAAGCATTATTTCGCAACTCTTGATCACTCACATCCTGAGTCCGTCGGTCCACTACTTCCAGGATGTGGTAGCCATAATCAGTTTTGATGACATTGCTGAGTTGCCCGATTTTCAGCTGTTTAACTGTATCAGCGAATTCTGGTTGAAACACCTGTGGCTCAGTCCAGCCCAGCTTTCCGCCCAGTTCCTTACTGTAAAGATCTTCAGAGTATTGTGATGCCAGTTTAGCGAATGACTCGCCATTCAGAATACGCTGTCTCAGATTTTTTAGCAGGGTCACAGCCTGATCATCTGTCAGCACCAGATTCGGTTTAATCAGAATATGACGAACTAATACCTGTTCAACCTTGTGGGTGTTGGTAACGCGCTGGTCAGCCACTTGGACCAGGTTGTAACGATTGTTGGCTTCAATGGGGGGCAGAATAAACCCGTTGGCCTTGTTTCCAAGGTCACGGTTTTGAAACAGGCTGGGGATTTTATCCAGGGCGCGGAATCCAAGGTCTTTGCTGCCGTCAAAATCTGTCAGGGGTTTACCAGCCTCTACCTGCTGGTAAATTTGTTGGGCCTGATCGGCGTCGTCAGTACTGAGATAGATCAGTTTTATTTCTTTACCCTGTGCTTCACGACCGGCTTCGGTATTCAGATAAGAGTCGATTTCCTGTTGGTTGACCTTGATTGCTGAATGAAGCTGACGTTGCTGCAGCTGACTGATTTTTATCTGTCGCTCAATCTGCTCACGGATAAACTGATACTGCCTCGGATACTGCTGTTCGAAGTCCTCTGGGTCGATTTTGTTGCCTTGGGCAAATCTGTTGAAAGCCTGGTTGATGGCATCATCAGAGATATATATCCCGCGTTTGTCGGCCATCTGCAGCTGCACTTCTTCAGTGATCATGACATCCAGAATCTGATTTTTCAGTTCTTTGTCGCTGGGCAGAAGGTTGGGATTCGAGGAATAGCGCATTTTGATGTCTTCAACCCGTTTATCCAGTTCTGACACCAGAATGACGTTGTCATTGACGACAGCGGCGATTTCATCAACCAGCTTCAGGGCAGCCAGACTGCTGGTGGAGACCAGGCTGCTGATGAATACGAGAACAATGGTTAAAAAACGAGAGACATTAGGCATTGGCATGAATGATTCCAAATATTATTCGTAGATCCTACCGGTATAACCGGTCACTTTTGAACGTAACAGACTGTCGATGTTGTTGCCATAGCCGCCCAGGCCTTTGAGTTCAAACTCAACCAGGAACGAACTGCTGACATTGCCTTCCCAGGCGAATTTGTTCAGTACTCTGATATTCCAGCAACAGCTGTCGTATTCAATACCGACCACAGATTCATCGAGTCCTTCGGCATAAAAATCATAATTCAGTGCACTGGTAATCCCCCAGCGCTGGGCAAACGGCATAATAAAGGAAAAATGGGCGATTTCTTCATTTTCTTCATCGGTCTCATTGTAGCCGTTATAGTAGTCGACGTTGATCAGTGCTGCGCTGTCGGTCCGGTAACGTAAATGCCAGGCTTCCCAGGCACGGGTGTTTCTGTCCCAGTCCCAGACCTGTTCGGTGGCAAAATGCCAGGACGGTGAAATCTGCCAGTTGGCACCGAAATACATCTGGCTGAGTTTCTGATCCTTATTGTTACTATCCGCTTCTTCCTGCAGCTTTTCCGGTTTCAGATAGAACAGCTGATCCAGACTGAGGCTGACCCATTCCTGATTGTCCTGCTGTAAAAAACGGGTTTTGGCGCCCAGGGTCAGACGGTTCATGTCACCAATGCGGTCTGATCCGGAAAAACGGCGGTTGCTGTACAAGCGGGATTGGGTGAAATCGATGGTTTCGCTGTCAAACAGAGGAGCATCATATTGACTGATATATGGGGTATAGACGTAGTAGGCACGTGGTTCCAGGGTCTGCCGTTCAGCAAACTTAAGATTGATCGGGCGGCTGAATTTCAGGCCGCTGTCGACCACCAGTTGTGGAACGGTATTGGAAACCGTCTTATCCCAGGCTGAACCGGTTTGCTCCAGTTGGTAGCTGGCGTGATAAACATTCACCTCCGGTTTGAAAAAACCGTAACTGCTTTCCAGTGGATATTTAAAATTCAACTGGCTGTTGAACCGGTAGCCTTCGACCGGAATACCACTGTCGAGACCGACGCTGTCTATTTCTGTGTCGGTTAGATTACGGCTGAAACGGTTAATGGCAAAGCCACTGCCGAAACCAAAATGATTAGCCCCGCCGCCCCAGGCGTTTCGGGTGCTGATGCCTGGTTGAATTGCATAGGGGTAATCCTTTAGCGCCAGATTGTCATTGACGATTGACCAGTGTTGTACTTTGAAAGTCGTGTCCCAGCCAGACAGGTCAGTGGTCAGTCTGGCAGACTGATCGACATAATCAACTTTGTCAGAGCCGTTTTCAAAATCAATCCGGAAATCTGCATCGCTCATATCCTGATAGTGCAAATACAACCTGGTTTTATCACCCAGCTTGGTGGTGTTGTTCCAGTTGTAGGTCCAGCGGTCATCTTTGCTGCCATTTGCAAACCAGGTGCCGGTAAATATGCCTTCATTATTCCGCCCAAGATAGCGGAACTCATCCGACCAGCCCCAACCATATTTAGCCAGATAACGACTGGTGATGGTGGTATCGTAGTTCGGAGCAAGGTTGATATATAGTGGTATCGCCAGCTCCGACAGGCTGAAATCCGACCAGCTGAATTCCAGTGTCGGGGATAACAATCCGGTCAGGCGGCGGTCATCAATCGGAAAACGAAAATAGGGTGTGTAGAACACCGGTACGTTGCGGATTTTCAGGACGGCGTTCTGGGTGGTGGCAATGCCAGTGGCGCGATTCACAGTCAGCTTGCCGGCGGCCACTTTCCAAGTGGGTTTTTCCGGGGCGCAACGCGTCAGAGTGGCATGTCGCAGATAAATGACATCATCGCCGTCTTTATAAAGCGTTCTGGCTGTGCCATGGTAACCGGTGTTGTGCAGCACAAAACGAACATTATCAATGGTGATTTCCGATTGACCAAAATCCGCCTGGGCATTCGATCCGATGATCAGCAGGTTTTCGGCCCGGAAAGTGGATTGACCGTTAACGTTACCGAGTCCGGTCAGCGGATTGTAGGCGGCTTCCCCGGCAAACAGGCGCAATGAATTCTGGCGTACCTCAACATCGCCGGATGCCGTATACCCTGCCTGGGGAGAGTAATTCAGTTGTTGCGCCCGGATGACCACTGGTTGATGCTGATAGCCGATACTAAGATCCACCTGATCATCGAAGCGGCTGGGATCTACGAAGGCACCGCTGCAATAGGGTGCGGTTTTGCTTTGAATATCTTTGGGCAGCGAGTCGTATTCCATCCAGTCAATTTCGTGATAATCCTCTGTAATGCCAAACGATGAGATCGTGGCGAGAGCAATTGCTGACTGAATGAATGAGAATTTCCTTCGCAAACCACGTACACCCGGTTATCAAAAAACACAAAGCGTGGGATGATACTGAATTAACAGCGAGGGAGGTAGCATAGGCTTCTCAGCTTGCGCTAAAGTTTACTTTCGGAGCTATCAAAATCCTCAATTCTGATGATTGGAGTTAATCTTGCGTTGGACAGGAAAAGTACTCGGTGCGGGTATTGGTTTTTTATTTGGTAAATGGGCCGGTCTGGCGCTGGGGTTGTTTCTGGGCAATCTGTTCGATCGTTCCCTGGACCGAATGCAAAGCAAAGGCCCCCAGGTGCAGGGCAAAGCCATGCAGAACACCTTTTCAAAGGTGACTTTCTGGGTTATGGGTAAATTGTGCCGAGCAGATGGCACAGTCTCTGAGCAGCAGATCAACCAGGCGCGCAGCATTATGGAACGATTGCGGCTCACCGAGGATCAGCGACTGGAAGCGATGAGATTGTTCAATGAAGGCAAACAGTCTGATTTTGACATCGTGCCACCGCTGACAGAATTGAAGCAGGTGATTGGCCGACGTATCACGCTGGCGCAGTTTTTTCTGGAGCTGCAGTTGCAGACCGCTTATGCCGACGGTCAGTTAGGGCCCGGTGAGCGCCAGGTATTACAGACCATCTGTCGGATACTGGGTATCAACAAAATACAATTCGAGTTTATTCGCCAGCGAACAGTTTCCCAGCAGAACTTCTCCAATTACCAACGGCATAGCCGGCAAAAGTCCAGTGCCGATCAACTGGCTGATGCCTACGGTGTATTAGGTGTAAATGCTGACATCAATGACATAGAGCTGAAGAAAGCTTATCGCAAGCTTATGAGCCAGCATCATCCGGATAAAATGGCGGTCAATGGTCTGCCAGCGGAAATGCAGGATATCGCCAAATCCAGAACACAGGAAATCCAACAGGCCTATGACCTGATCAAAAAGAACCGGCGTCAAGGTAATTGAGTCGTTGGCAAGGAAATATCGGGATAGGAAGGCGCGACTGAGTCGCTGATCAGAAAGGGCTGACTGTGATCGTCAGTGGTCAAATCAAAACAGTCGCAAACAGGAAGTTCTTTTCAGAAAACCGGAGGCATGGATTGGATCAGCCTCCGCAACGGATATGGTTACTGATTGACAGTACTGGAAACAAGGGTGTTGTTGGTTCCGTGATAGTTGGCTGTCATGGTGTTGCAGCCAGGATCGGTGAACTGAACATCTAATGTGCCCCAACCATTGGTATCCTGAGTATTCAGGCTTCCACTGCTGAAACCTCCCCCATTACACAACGTCGGCGACGTATTAGTATTCAAAAGGATGAAGCCATATGGCTCAGCGTACACAGTAGCGCTTGCGTCCCACTGATTGTTTTGGGCGTCAACCGTTTGGCGGAAGGTGTGTTCCAGACGGAAATGTTTGCCGTTTTTTGAAAAATCAACGTAGTTGGCAGAACCATCACTGCAGAGATAGTTGTCGTCATATTTATCCGCTTCGTCTGCCTGACAGATATAGACGCTCTGAACCTGATACTTTTCGTTATTCCAGCTGATGACCATGTTGTCTGAATATTCGGTCTCTTTGCCGACATCTGAGTTGTAGACATATTGACCATTGAGAATACGTGAGTCGTAACTGCAGTTGTTAAAGCTAACAGAGATGGATTTGGCCGTTTCTTTCAAGGTTGCTTTGCCATTCTGCTGACAATCTTCAGCAATGCTGTATATATCGTCAAAAAGGTCACCGATAACAATGGCGTACTCAATGCCATAACGTGCTGCAGCGGCCAATTCCTGGTAGTTCTCTGATGTGACAGTGGCCTGGGTTTTTAGGCCTTTATAAAGGTCGTCCGGGGGTGAGGTCGAAGAGTCTTTGGAGTCGGAAGAATTACAGCTGCTGAGAACGACTAACAAGACGGAGGGTACTAAAATGCCTGTACGCATGCGCTATTTCCTTAAATGCTGGTTGAGACAATTTTCCAGACCGCGATTTAGCCATAATCCAAATAAAATAACCATTCGAAAATGATACTGGGGCGGTATAATTCCGCCCTCAGGTTCCAATAGATTTGTTAAAGACCACTGTTCCAGCGGACATCCAGCAGGCAGTTCTGCAGCCACGGAAGACGGACAATACCGAGTCCCCATGGGAGTTTGATTAACAGCGCATCCTGGGGCATGGGGGTAATGGTCAGTGTGTAGCCATGTTCATGGGTTTCCAGAGTACCTGGTCTGTGTAGAAACAGAGAGCGAAAGCCACTGTTCGACATTTGCTTGAGTACCGGCCATTGTTGAATAACCTGATTAAGCAGATGCTCACAGTGGTCTTGCTCATGCTCATTCAGTATGCCCGGTTCATAGGGCATATCCGTATCCCGGCCGGTCAGCAGATTGGCGCAGGTTGGAATGGTTCCAGGTGTGTCATAACCGTACAGGCACATGAGTAGGTCCATGGCTTTTTGCTGTGCAGCTTCATTGCGCCATTGATGTTCTGAATCAAGCAGCTCCTGTTGTTGGAACCACGGTTGCAGAAATGGCCAGAGAATGCTCAATCCGGCATCCGACATCACTCGTGGACCCGATTCTGATAGTAGTGACAGGTGTCGTACTTGCTGTTTCAGCGGATCTGTCACTGCTGAAAAATCAGCCTGTGAAAAGGCATGCTGCTGTCGTCGGGTGATATTTCGGGTTGCCGTGAGCAGGCGTTGCAGCTGCGGTTCGGTGGTCAGGTCCTGCTGCGTCAGCAGATCCACAAACGGTGTATCGCCGTTGTCTTCGTTGGCACTGGCCAAACAGGTCAAGAGTCGATCGCAGTGATTACCCAAAGCGGTTGGCTGCCATGGCTGGGATGGTTGCAGCAAGGATAGAATTCCACGCATTGCCTCTATGTAAGAGTGTGATCCTTGGGGGTTATTACGCTGTTCCAACAACCGATTGGTGTCATGTAATAACGGAATGAGCCATTGTCTGAGGTTTGGCTGTGGATGATCATGACAGACCCGTAACCACTGACGCAGCAGCAGACAGGTTGATAACAACTGCCGGTGGATGACATGGGGCGAACTCAAAACAGTCATTTCACGTAACTGTTTTTTCAGCTGGGTCAGACGCCTGATGATATTTTTCTGGTCGCTGAAATCTGCTCCTTGCTGTTCCTGAGCGGTGGCCGGCAATGATTGACTGACTTGTTCTGTCACACTGTCAATGAGTTCGAAGCGCCAGTTTTGCAGCCGTAATTGATGTGATGTGCCGGCAGGCAATTGGGCATAAAAACGATCCAGCACCGGTGTAATCGGTTGGATGGATCGCGCACTCTGGCCGAGACCACCGGGAGCGGACTGCTCTGATAAGGTGATCAGTATCCATCGTTGGCAAAGCTGTAATGCAGCCAAGTATCGGGTAATTGCCAGACTGGATGATGCGTTGGAAAATCCATCATCAGATGCGCCACCATTGTTCGATCGGGCCGTCAGCTGATCCACCTGCTCTCCGGTCTGGCGAATCGTGGCATCCAATGTTTTCAGCCATTGTTTCAACACTCCGGCAGGTATGCCGTGATGAGGTTGTTGTAGGGCAGTTCGGGACTGTTCATCCTGCGTCACGGCTGTCAGTCCCTGTGCCTTGAGTGATTCGATCATAGCCTGAAAATACGGCTGATGATCAGGATTGTGCAGCCAGTTCAGTATGTTCAGGTGGGTGTCCATGGGCAGTTGTGTCAGCCGGGTAGACAGATTGAGTGCGAGAGTGAGGCGGGCTTCGAGATTGCTGCCAGCCTGTTGGATACGTGTGAGGGCCTGATGGACTGGGTGCCAGTTGCGGTTATCCGCATCAAAGTGCACAAACCCGGTAAGTGGTGACAGGTGATGTTTTAATTCGTTGATGATGGTGACCACTGAGGCGGCATTAGCCCCTGACCGGCGCAGCCGGGTACGACACTGGCGAAGATACTCCAGAGTACGGAATGGCAGGCTGGAGAGCGTTAACAGTGGTGACAAGTCTGGCAATCGCTCCGTTTGCGCACGTTCCTGATCCAGCCATTGCAACGCCAATGAGGCTGCCGCCTGCATGGACCAGCCATGAGTGGAATGCAGTTGCAGCCGGAGGCGCCAGTCGGCGGGCAGGAATTGTGATTGCAGAGAGAGTTTGTCGATACAGCTGATGATGCGTCCGTAACCCATCAGATCACCGGACAGTGATAATCGTTCCAGTCGATTCAGAGCCGCCAGCTGTTCTGTCAGGGTCCGGATCAGCGCGCGTACGTCCGTGGTGTCGGTATCTGCCTCTGCTGCCAGGGTTTGTGCGGTTACGGTGCTGTCCGGGTGATCCTGTGCGACTATCTGGATCAGCTGCTGCAACATCTGCGAGTTAACCGATTGAGTACCGGCCACTGCCAGCCAGGTTTGCAGCCTGTCAGAGTGCGTCGGTTTTATCAGTCCGCGCAGCAGAGATTGTTGCTGAGGTTGGGTCAGTGGCAATCCGGCTTCACGGATCAGACTGAGAACGCTGATTGCCTGCTTCCAGGTATGTGGCTGTAACTCGCCAGGGGGTTGATTCAGCATGAGCTTCGCCAAGGACCAGAGAGTATCCCGACTGTCCTGGTCTGCCCCTGCGGTTGTCATTAACGAGCGTGCCATTTCAGCCGGAAACAGTCGGGTCAGAATATCCATTGCCAGGGTGTTACTGTGGTTCGCTTCGAACTGGCGTTTGAAGCGCTGAAATACTCGTGGCTGACGCAGCCAGTCGCGCAGAATAATGGCACCGTCCGGACGTGCAAGCCATTTTTGCAGGCCGGCGCAAAAGTCTGCAAAACCCAGGGCGATATCATCACGCAGGTAATGCTGTAGTTTCAGAGCCGACATGGTATCCCGGTGTTGACCACTACGGCCGTTACCCGCCAGCGTGAACTGGCCCCGGGTGATCTGTTCAAGCTGCAAGCGCAGAGCTGGCAGCAGATATACGGCGAAGTAGTTGTCAGGATGACGCATAAATGCCGTGGCGTCGATGCAGGGCAAATCGACCTGCACCTCGGGGAGCCTGGTAATGGTTGTTCCGGCGGTTGCCGTCAGTGTTGTCATGGCCTGTCTGACCAACCTCGATAGCGCTGCTTCAAAGTCGTCAGCACAGACGGGGCGTTGCAGGTAATGCAACGCCAGTGACAGATGACTAATCCGTGTCGTCATGAGCAGCTCCCAGCCGGATCCGGTATGAACGCTTATTCATTGTGCACCCGCCAGACACCTTCACCGCCGTCGATGCGACGACCCACATAATCCCCACGCCAGTAATGACGCTCTTCCTGATCATCGGTCAGGCTGTTGCTGGCATAAATGTGTGGACCTTCGGCAGCGTTATTGCCCTTCCAGAAACCATCGCAGATAAGGTCGGAGCAGTAGTAAGCACCACCGCCTTTACCGGTAATGGTCGCACCGTGGGTTTGCACCCGGCAATTGCTGGCATACAGACTCAGGCGTTCACAACGATAGGCACCACCGCCATTAGCTGTTGCGATGCAGCCTGTTGCCTTCACCTGGCAGTCACTGCACCAAGCCACAGCACCACCCTGATCGGCCTGACAATGTTCGGCGTGAATTTCAGAGTATCCCAGACCCCATGCGGCACCGCCTTCATTGAGCAGATTGTCCGGCTGGGAGCTGAGTTCCATGGCTTGGCAGTGACTGATATGCAACGCCTGAATATTGATCGCAGAACTGTTCTGGCTGTCGATACGGTTGCCATACAGTGCCGCGCCGTTACCACTGATGCGGTGATAACGGATGACACAGTTGAGCTGGCAGTCACGGGCGTATTCAAGATAGAAAGCGCCGCCATTCTGGGTGGTATGCAGGTTATTGCCGTCAAAGGTAAAGCCTTCAAGATGGACGTTGCTGAGCCATTGCGCACTCGAACCCACCAATTCAAACCGGGCTTTGGGCGTCTGTTTACGAATGATCGTTGAGTGCGGATTGAAACCGACAATACTGACATTGCTAGCCAGCCGGATGGTTTTACGCAACAAATAAGGGCTGATGCCGTAATCATTGTTGCCCTGTGGCAGCAGAATAACCGTGGTGTTTTCGGAAATTGGCACCGATTCATAGCCTTCTTTGTTGAACAGCCGATCGAACTCGGTCTGGGTGCTGATGATGTGGGTTTTACCACCGTTGCCAAATGGCAGGATGACATTGTCGATATACCCCTTCACCGCTGCCTGGGTCGGCAGTAAACCGCTCACGCCGCCGTCGCCACCGAGGGTGAAATCGTTGGAAATACCGGAGATGATCGGGCCGTCACCCAACTGCAACTGTTGACCGATCTGCAACCGGGCAGTGGCCAGCTGGCCGCTGTTGCTGAGAGCGGCTGTCTGTAGTTGCCCGTTGATCATCGCATTACCGTTCACATCCAGGCGTGCCGATGGTGCGCTGGTACCCAGGCCGAGATCACCGGCCGGTGTCAGGGTCATGAGATTTTGGGCCGGGCTGCCGGATGTTTTGCGGTCTACCCGTAATGGCGTTTGCTCGGTCTGGCTCTGTACATGCAGACTGGCCTGGGCTGTAGTGGTACCAACGGCCAGTGAGTCTGCTACCTGGAGTGTCTGGCCGGCGCGGAGATCCCTGGCCACCGTCAGCTGATCGTTGATCTGTACCGCCTGTTGCAGAACGGCACTGTTATTCACCGTTAACGGCCCGTTGAGTGTGGTACCGGCGGTGACCGTCAGTTCGGCATCCAGTTGGGTGTCTCCACTGACCGTCAGGGTTTCATCAATGCTGACCCGGTCTTCAACGCTCAGATCACCACTGATCTGCACGTCCGATCCGAACTCAGATTTTTTCGAAACATCCAGACTGCCGCGCGCTACCAATTTTTCTTCGACTTCCAGTTCACCGTTTAATTGTGCATTGCCGTCCACCCGCAGGGTTTCGCTGATGGCCGCGCCACCACGAACATCCAGGGACAGATCCGGACTGGCGGTACCGATGCCCAGGCGGCCTTCTTTCACCACAATGCTGTTGTGGTTGGGGGATTCGATGCGCATGGCCTCGGCATAACTGGTATCGGCGATAAACAGCTGGGCTCTGGTCTCATCCATGTCGGGGGTGGTCACCCCGAGAATGGCCTGCTCCCGCAACCGCGACTTTTCGTTCACCAGCAGGTCGGATTTCAAATAGGCATCCTGTGCCACGTCCAGGCTGGCGTTGAGATAGGTGCGGCCATCAACGCTCAGGGAATCACCAATATGAACATCATCGGCAACATCCAGAGCGGATTGTGGGGTCAGCTGACCGATACCGACCTTGTTCTGAGAGACAATCAGCTGGCAACTTTTGGCGTTATCGCCGTCTATCCGCAGTGCCGGCTGGCTGTCATCGGCGGCTACATGAATGCGAGCACTGGCCTCTTTGACGCCGATTGCGAGGTTTTTTTGTACCTGCACATGGTCATCAAAGTGTGCTGATCCCTGAACCTCGGCGCTTCCCGAGACTGACAACTGATCACCGAGAGCGCAAGCGTCTGCGACATTCAGGTGACCACTGATATTGGTGGTACCGGTGACGTTCAGGTCATTGCCGATGTTCACCCGACCGGCCACCTGGGCATCGGCTTGGAGATCGGTCTGACCGGTGACACTGAGTGCGCCATCCAAGTGGGTGTCCCCTTTAACAGACAGCTGTTTTTCAGGGGTGTCGGTATTGATGCCGACATGGTCATCCTGAACCCAGACTACTGGATTGGACTGATTGGGCTGATCGATGCGCAGTGCCACGCTGTTGCGACTGGATTGCCACAGATGCAGGTCCACGTCCATGTCCACCGCTGCATCCACGTTGCGGTCGGAACTGTCGGGCTGATTCAGTAACACTGACCCCTGGGCTCGCAGACCCTGGTCGAAGTCCGCCTGTCCTGCTGCCTGCAGGTGAGTGCGTACCAACAACTCATCGGTATCGAGATCGGCTTCAATCAGGGCATTGCCGTTGACGTGTAAGTTAGCCTGGGACTTGGCGGTGTTGATGGCAATACCATCGGCATTCAGGTGTAACAGATGGCTCGGGTCGGCATCGTGAATTTCCAGTGCCGGCTGATGGTCGAGCTGCCGCAGAGTGAGCTGTTGCTGGTCAACGCTCATCCAGTTGGCGATCATCATCGGACCCTCAATGGTTGTAGCACCTTTGAGCTGGATTCCATCGTTCAGTCGCTCGCCATCAAGGCTGATTCGGGTATCCGATACCGACAGCGCGTCGATCTCAGGTTTACCCTGCGGATGAACCGTGAGGCCGGCCGCGGCAGTGATTTCACCGTCGGCTTGCAGAGTGCCACCGACGTGCAGATCGGCTTCGGGGTCGGTACGCAGGATGCCGACTTTGTCCCCATGAGTGGCGAGCACGGTGGTGTCATCGTGACACACCAGCAGGGCTTGATTATCTGCCCCGCGGGCGATGATGGTCGCAGCGGTCACGCCGGCTGGTACTATACCTTCGGTCCCTTCCTGGTTATTGCCCACGGTCACTTCCAGGGAATTGTCCACGGTCAGGCCGTCATTGAGTTGGGCGCGTCCATGACCAGTCAATGTCCCGTCAATATAGGTGTCACCATGGATGTTGGCATCACCATAGACATCCAATTGACAGGGGAGAGTCTTACTGCCCAGACGAACGCTGTCATCATTAACCTGTAAGGTGGTCTCGCCATCGTGGTTATCGATACGCAGACCGGGACGGCTGGCGGTTTCTTTCACATGCAAGGTGGCACCGGGCTGCAGATGTTGATCCGCTGACAGGATCAGGGTTTCATCAAAGCGGGCATCACCGGCCAATTCCAGGTTGCCATTCAGGGTGCTGTCGGCATCCACGGTCAGCCCCTGTACCTGACTGTTTCCGGCCACGGTCAGACTGGATTTCAGGGTTGTGTCGCCGCTCACGGTCAGTTGGCCACCCAGCTGGCTGTCGCCGTCAAGGCTCAGGTTTTCTTTGCCGGTAATGGTCTTTTGCACCACGACGTTATCGCTGACATTGAGTTGTCCGTTGATATCAGTGCCCGCCAGATGACTCTGCTGGTCGACCGTCAATTCGCCCTGCAGATGGCTGTCGCCACTGAACGTGAGTTGGGCATCGTCGTTATCCATACCGGTTTGGACACTGAGGACGGTGCTGTCGTTCTGGCGCAGCCGCAGCGCGTCTTGGTTACCATCGCAGTGGATATCGAGGCGTGACGTCGGTTCGCTGGTGCCGATACCGATTTTTTGGCTCACTGCCAGACTGTAGTTTGTTTTAACGTTTTGCACAGTCGGCCCGATGGCCAGACTGCCGTTGACATCTATCGAGTTAACAGGATTATTGTGGCCAATACCCAGATGCCCGTTCTGATCGACCACAATATTGTGGAGATCGCCATTGATGTATAACAGATCACCGGGGCCGGTCTGCTGTAGTGATAACAATGTGGTTTCATTGGTAGGGCTGCCGCTGATTTGCAGGGAGCCGTCGATGCTGGCGTTGCCTGACATATCCAGGTCGCCTTCGAGAACGGCTTCACCTTTGACGGTCAATGCCGTGGACTCTTCTCCATCTTCTCCATCTTCTCCATCTTTTCCATCTTTTCCATCTTTTCCATCTTCTCCACTGCCGATGGTCACGGAACGGCTGAAATGCCCATCTTTAGCACTCAGGGTACCGGTGATTTTACTATCGCCAGTGACCTCTAACTGGCTGTCGGTAGCATTGATTTCGACTCTGCCATTGGGTTCTTTCTGATAGTGAACGGTCAGGGCGTTAAAGGCGGTCAGGCTGGTGTCTTTTTGGAAGCTCAATTGTTCTCCGACCTTCAGGGTGCTGGCATCAAGGCTGACACCGTTGTCTAGGGTCAGGCTTTTGCTATCCAGCCGGCTGCCGCCACTGAAAACGATGCTCTCACTTTCATTGCTGTTGCCGCTGCTGAAGGTGATGGCTGCTGCCGTATCATCCTTGTTTTTCAGCAGGCTCAGGGTGCCTGTAACGGACAGGGATTTATTGATCTTCAGTTCACTGTCGCTGATGGTCAGGCCGTCATCCTTGGCGATGACGGTGGCATCTATAAATTTGGCAAAATCTTCGCCTTTTGGGCGCTGGTTATCAGCGAACTTTTCTTTCAGCTCGCTGCGCTTGGTTTCGCTGGCCGGGACCGATTGCTGAGTTTCTGAACTGCCATCAGATCCAGGGTTTGTAGCCTTAGTTTCAGTGGTTTCTGAGTTGTCATCAGGTGCAGGATTTGTGTCATTAGTCACAGTGGTTTCTGAACTGTCATCAGATGTAGGAAGTGTTTCATCAATCATAGTGGTTCCTTAGAGGGTGTTGGGGGCACTGATATGTACGGTGAAGTGCGGCGTTCCAGGCTTGTCCGGGTTGATATACGCCGCATTGATCGGGTAACTGGGTTTTAGATAATCCAGCGGCTGATAGCCAATCCGGAAATTGCAGCCGATGGTCGCTTGACCAATTGGGTAGGGGTTGAACATCTGTTCCAGCCGTTCGTGGGCCAGAGCGAATAGCAGACTGTCTGCGTCAAGACCTCCGTAAGTTTCGGCTTTGGGGCTCAGCAGCTCGGCCAGTTGATCGTGGATCTCTTCGAAATTGCTTCCATTGATCTTGTCTTTGTCATCGGTGTGCAGCCACACTTCGATGGCGTCGATCAGCGGCTGCCATGGATTATTGTTGGTCGGGTCCACAAGTGTACTCAGGATCTGTTCCAGCAAACTGTCGGGTGCCTTGATGAAGGTGCGCAGATGAACGGACAGCCGGCTGATCCGTTGGTTTTCATCGTCGAGCTTTTCCGGATCGTCGCACGTACCTGAGTCCGCCTCATCACAGTTCAGAGAAAGCCTCAGCGATTTGTGAATCAGGGCGTTTTGCAGCTGACCGGACAGCCGGTTAACCGGTTGGTTTTCACTGTCATCGGTCTGATCCTGATCGTTGTCCGAATCAGCATTACTGGTCAGAGTGACTGGCAACGGTTTTTGGGTCATCGCATTTTGCCAGCAGTAGTACAGCCGCTCGAACAGACTCATTAATGGCCGCGACAGACTGATCAGTCTGACGTGTTGATGTACGGGTGATTGGCGGCGCAACTGTTCTGCCAGCAGGCTTTGGAATTCTGTGTTGGCAAACCGGCTGGGCCAGTCGGGCACCACAAAATAGAGCTGGTAAGGCTGATAGCTCTCGGCATCGGCACCGTGGCGCAGCAATTCACTTTCGAGCAGATAAATGCTTTCGCGACTATTAACCGCCAGGGGAATCTGACCAATGTGAGACCAACCCATAAAACGGCCGATGCGACTCAACAGACCCGCAGGAGGGGCTGTCAATGGTTTAGGACTGAGGTAGTTGGCTGCCCCCGCCCGTTGTTGGCTCAGGCGTGGGTAGTCGTTGATGATGGCGGCCATATCCAACAACGATTTCAGTGCCACGAGTTTGTCCAGCAGTGGCTGATCGCGGCAGATGTCGGCGGGTATGGGATTGAACCGATCAATATAATGGCTGAACACCGGTCGGTATTTCAGCAAGCCATTATCCAGTCGTTTTTCCGCAAACCGGGCCAGCAGATGATCGAGTGAGTGAACCAGCCGATTCAGCTGCCATTCGCTCAGAATCGGTTCAACGTAGTCCTGAAACCCCTGTTGTTGATACTGTTCAAAATAATCGGTCAGTAATTGTTGCATGCCACTGATGCCGGTAATTGGCTGACTCAGCTGGGTGCGCGGCAGTTGCCGGACATCCTGCCAGAACTGGTTGATGGCGGCAGACGTTAATGTTTCGCTGGCAAGCATGGTGTTGAAAACGCCGGTCAGCCGGGCATATACCCCGGTATCCGGTATCGCCAGCAGTCGGCGCAGGTTGTCCAGTTGGGCCATCTGGTCGGCCAGCAACTGATCGAACAGGGTCAGAAATCCTTTCAGTTGCAGAATCCCGGCATTGTCGAAACGACGCTTGGGATCATCGAAACGTTGTTCCATCAGCTGGTAGATTTCCGGAAATTCCTGTTGGATCGAGACGTAGTCACGCAGCTGCCGATAACGCTGGCTGATAAAATCACTCAGCACGGGGGTTGAGAGCGTGGTGCTGTTACTGTCATCAGAGGTGACCCGGTCGATGATCTGTTGACGCACGTCTTCATTCAGACTGAATGGCTGGCCATCGAGCGTGAGTTCGAGTGAGGCCAGTGAACTCGGCAGATCCAGAGTCAGGATTTTTTGCGCCCCGTCAGTGGTACCGGTGAGATCTCTCAGATCAATGCGCCAGTAATAACGGCGGTCCTGAATAACGGCTTCCCGTTCACCCGTGTCCTTTTCCACCACCTGGGCAAAACTGAGTCCGTTGATTTCTTTCAGACCTTCGACCGTTTTCACCGCATCGAGAATATCGCTGGTATAGAGTCGTTCGGGCAGGACGATATCTTTGAGGTCGCTCTGCTGTATCAGGCCGTGGGTGGTTAATGGTCCCTGATAGATCTCATCGCCACTGAGACCCTGCTGTTGCAGGCTTTCCAGGCTGTATTTGGGGATATCGGGCGTGATCACCTGACGGCAGATGCGAAAGATCTCAGCCAGGCTGGCAATGGGGTCCTGGACGCCTTCCAATCCCACGGACATGCACACGGCCACCGGTTGGGTGTCCATGATCAGAATGCTATCCAGATCCTGGTTGACATTACGCAGTGACATAAAGCGTTGCCGGACCCGGTGGATCAGATCTGACTGTTCGCAGTTGGTCATTGCGGTCCAGGGTGTATCCAGTTCCAGCAGTAGTCGAATACTGGCAATAGGGAAGCTGGCTGAACCGTCTTCAGGCGTTTGGTTGGCGCTCATGATCGAGACATTCCGTACACCGGCCACATCGATAATGGCCTGACGGATGTCGGTGTGGGTGACCAGATTGGACGGCAGTATGGTTGGGGCCAGGAAAAAAGCTTCCGGCTCCCAGTCGTTGCGCGCCCGGTCCGGTGCCAGCAGATCTGGTACCGAAAACTCCAGCCGGTAACACATATCGGAGATGGCGAAGGAGAGAACTTCCAATAATGTGATGCCGGGGTCCGCGGTATTGTGATCGGTCCAGTTCTGCTGGCACACCTGCTGCACCAGATTGACAGCCTGTTGTTTCAGATACAGGCTGTTCTGGCTCTGGCTGGCCAGCTCGGTATCGGTAAGCAAGGAGAGTTGTGGTTGAGACATAGTGACCTCAATAAACAGAGTCACTCTGATGCACCGGCATCAGAGTGGTGACGTTTTGAATAGACGGAACAGAGGAAAAAGTGTGAATCCGGAGGAGCAGATCAGGTGACTACGAAGTCCACTTCGATGCGCCATTTTTCAATGCCTTCGAAAACGTTCTGATAGTTGTTGAACAGGGTGATGTTATGTGTCTGGGCGGGTACCAGAATGGCGTCATAGCGGCTAGAGGTAATGATATTGTCCGCCTGATAATTCTCGTTTAGACCGGTCATGTCGGTACCCGAATTCGTCTGGGTTGAATCGCCGTTGTCGGTATTTGGGTAGTGCTTGATACCGGTGGCTGTCGTCTGGTTGGCACGCATTACATAAATACTTTCCACGGCTTTATGCTGTTCCAGTCGCTGGGCCAGGTAAGTCAGTTGAATGGTATGTTGCAGGGTGGTTGCAGACGCAGCCTGATTCCACGGCGTCATGGTATTCACCAGCAACTCATTCAATTCTCCCTGCACCCGTTCAATGTCGAAATCGTCGTAGATCTGCGCAACCAGGGTAATGGTGACCTCTTCATAAATCGGATCCTGAACGATGGGGGTTACTTCATCAGGGCTGACACTGTCGATAAACCGCTGGATCTGACGCTTCAGATACAGCGGTATCTTGGGCTGCAGAATCTCGGGATTGTAGTTGGCTGGCACCACTACCATTGTCACCGGAAACCCGTTACTGAAATCAAAAGGGCCGCTGGTATCGGGTGTATCGCTGGTGTCGGATGTATCGCTGTTGTCGGATGTATCGCTGTTGTCGGATGTATCACTGTTGTCGGATGTATCACTGTTGTCGGATGTATCACTGTTGTCGGATGTATCACTGTTGTCGGATGTATCACTGTTGTCGGATGTATCGCTGGTGTCGGATGTATCGCTGGTGTCGGATGTATCGCTGGTGTCGGATGTATCACTGTTGTCGGATGTATCGCTGTTGTCGGATGTATCGCTGATGTCCGTGGCGATACAGCGGGCCAGATAGAGTTCCGGAAATTTGCCCAGTACCAGGCGCTCGTAGTCCCAGGCCAGCAGGGCGCGTTGTTTGTGGCGCAGCCGTTCGCTGGCACGCACCTGCATAGTGGTTGCGGTTTCGGCCGGTTTGGCGGCAAACGAAGGATAAGGTTGGGCGACTTCGGCTACTGCCGCCTGGGCCTCCGTCAGGGCGTTGATGGTGCCGGCGGCCAGTGGCTGGGTGTAATGATCAGCCGCGACGGTGTCACTGGCGAGTTCTACTTCGAGCCCCTGCGCGTAGATATTGCGAATGCGTGAATAGCGGGCATGGTTGCTGCCGTCTTCCACTGCACTGTTGGCAATACTGACGCGGATCCAGAAACGCTGTGGATCGATGAAGTTGTTGTGGTAGTCGAGTGCCGGCACGTCAAACGTTATGATGCCGCTGTCCAGCAATTGATACGTGGAGTCCTCGATGATGCTGGCACTATTGCTGAGGCTGCTGTCGAAATATTGCCAGCCGCTGTCGCTGAGGTATTGAAAATCGATGAGTGGATAGTCGGTAATATTGCTGCCATCCACCGGATCCAACTGGAAATACACACGTAACTGGGTAGGTAGTTTCAACTGGCCGATGCTGATATACAGATAACCGCGCTGATCAAAATATGGCAGCAGTGCCAGCCCATTGTCCACCTGACTGATGACCGGTCGACCGAGGGGAAGGACGTGGCGCATGAGAAGCTGGCCGGTATCGTCTGTCAGGCTGACGCTGCTGTCATAATTCAGGGTCAGGCGATCCAGTTGCGGAGTGTAAGGTTGCTGCACCATTAATGGCTGATAATCGCTATCGTTAAAATGCCGGGCGTTGAGCTGGGCGGCATACTGGCTGACCAGACTGAAATCCTTGTGGCCGAAATCCGGGCTATTCAGCTGCAGGCTAAAGTAGCGTGGCCAGAGACGCGGCCGGGTGCTGGTCAGCGGCAGCTGTTCGTAGCTCTGAACGGCGGACAGTTCGGTGTTTATAAATACCAGCGAGTGGCGATCGATATTGTCTACTGGTGTTTCATCACTGAACAATTTTGGAAAATTGTCTTCTGGTGTTTCATCACTGAACAATTTTGAAAAAGAGCCTAAGGGCACAGGGCCTTCCAGGTCGGACCGAAAAACCGTTGTGGTGTAAACCGGCCATTGGGAAAAGTCATCCACAGTGGGATCACCACTGTATCCACTCCCAGGATCGGCATAATCGCGATAGGCGTAATAGTGTTTGTCCCAGTCATCCGGCCGGCCGAGCCAGGACAGATTCAGACTCGCGTTGCTGATGGATTTGCAGAGTAATTCCGGATGAGTGAAGTCGAATCGTGACGCCACCGCCGGACGTGCACCGAAGGGTTGAAATGGCGCGCTGGCATCAAGGGCATTGCCACCATGACCGATTACCAGACCCGGCAGATCGGTGACTGAGACGTGCAGCTGTATATCGGCAAACAGTTTGTCGTGCAGCAGTGCCGCACTGGCATCCGGCTCGTTCTCCTGCAGCCATTCGGGTTTGATCAGCAGCTTTAAAAACGGCAGTTCGCCGTCTATGCCGGTAATCGCGGCAAACTGGGGTTCACAGGTGATCGTCAGGGCGTTGTCCTGCCACTGCCAGGCGACGTGGGTGACTTCATCCGTCAGCTCCAACAGTCCGTCGGCGGTGGTGATGGCAATATCAAACAGTTCTGCCAGCGGTACCGGCAGCTCAGTACTCTGGTCTTTGGGGACAAACGTCACTGTAATGGAGCGTTGACCACCAGCCAGATGGAGACAGGAGGATGCCAGTTCAAAACCCAGGCGCGGCTGGGACTGCCGCTCCAGTAGTTCGGTGGATTGGGACTGAGAGTCCTCCGGTTCAGTCGGTTGGGCGGCCTCGCCAAACGTGAATACGCCTTGCTCCAGCATTTCCGCGTCATTGTCGATGTTGATGCCTTCGGTCAGCAGTAGTTGTCCGGCTTCGGTCAGTCGAGACAGGGTGAACAGTTGCTCAATCTTGGCCTGATTGAACAAACCGTTGTTGCGGGTCTGATAAATCAGGTTGTTGCCGGCGCTGTCCTGACCGCCCTTAAAACGAGTGCCTTTGAGCAGAGTGACCGAGGGAGTATCGGCGGCCAGTGTTAACACCAGATGAGCGCGGTCGGCGGTAGCCGGGTTGCTATGGAAACCAAGTACGTTCTCATAGTAGTAATCCAGATGACGCTGGGTAAAGCGCTGCATCTGTGCCACCGGATAACGTAACATCTGATAGCACGCCATCAGCGCGGTAATATCGGCACGGCTTGCCAATGACCTGATATCATCCGTGACTGTATGGCCGGACATTAATGATTCCAGCGCCTTGGCCTGGACATCGTTCGGCAGGGCTGCCTGCCAATTGCCTTCGGCCTGACCGCTATTGGTATCATAGAAACTGATTCGTCCGGCTATGTTTCTGAGATAACTGATCCAGTCGGCGAAGCTGCGTTGCTCAATGTTAAACGCATTGCTCTGCAAAGCTGGCAATGCGCGCTGTGTCTGTAATTGTCCGATACTGTGAAACTCAGGTTCACTGCTACTGGACAGGGAGGGTTTGTTTGCCATGGGTGTTCCTGTTGCAAAAGACGGATGATTGGAAACGGTCAACCTTCTGTGAGATAGAAAGGGAAAACCAGATTGCCGGCCTGATTGGTGCTCTTGATTCGGTAGCTCAGCTGAATATTGAGCAGACCGTCATAGAGGTTGTCGGTGTTGAAGGTGATCTCTTCCAGGGTGACCCGTTTTTCGTATTGGCTGATGGAACGGGCGATATCCTCTTTGATGTCAGTCAGCGTTTCAGCATCGGTCGGTTGAAACAGATAGTCTTTTAAATTACAGCCATAGGCTGTGTTATGCAGCCGTTCACCGGTGCGGGTATTCAGCATGATAAACAGGCTTTGCTGAATGAGTGCTTCGTCTTCCTGCATGGCAGGCCCGGTAGATGGTCGTTGAAACCGCGGTGGGAAACCCCAGCCGCTGCCGATTAGTTGGTTTAAGGACATTTATGCAACCTCCATTTTGTCGCTGACAGTGACTTTGAAGGCAGCAGTGTTGACTTCGACATTGTCATTGACGGTCAATACGGGTTCGTCGTTGTAACTCAGTTCCAGCGCTTCGCCGACGGCCAGTGAGGCTTTTTCGCCATTGAGCCGACAGCCGTCCTGGTCGCTGAGAGTCAGCATGGTTTTTTCGCCACCACTCAGGATCATGCCGGGTTCGCCTTCCTTGAGAGATATCGCCAGGGACATTTTTTCCTTACCCCAGAACAGACCGACTTGTTCGTATTGTTCGGCATATTCCATCGGTGGGGCGTTTACCGGATTGTGCATGGCGCCGACAATCACAGGGCAACGGCCATCGCCGCCAACAAAGGCCACCACAACTTCATCTTTCTCGCTTGGTGGCATAAAAAAGCCTGTCTGATCGCTACTGGCAAATGGGGTTGCCAGTCGGGCGTAGATAACTTGTTTATCATCCTTACTGATGCCGGGCAGCCAGACTGGAATCCGGTACAGTCCTTCCGGGTCGGCGGCAAATTTGCCGACTATGCCAGTTAACAGAGGAATTGGCGGTGGTTTACGCCAGTCTGAAAACAGGGTGTGGTTCAGGTGCAGACCGAGTTCCAGATGGATGCGCCAGCCGCTCCTGGAAATCTGATGAGTGACCGAACTGATCAGGTACTTACCGGAAAAGGTGTCACCAATATCCTGCAGGTCGATGACCGTCAGCGGCTGCAGGGTCAGCGATTGTGGTGACAGGGCTGCATTGATCACGAGTTTCCCCTGAATCAGATCCAGCTGGCGGTAAAACAATTCGGCATCGGCCTGGGCTTGCAGTTCGGCATCGCCGACCGGGATGGCAATATTCTGTTCTTGTGTCAGCCCCAGGCTCTGGTGTGGTGGTTTGAGCAGATCGCTCAAGTATGATGATGCGCCGGCGTGGCTGCTGGTAACGGCCTGTTGTTTGATATCCCAGCCGGCCAGTTTGAGTTCATCGAACTGTGAACAGATGTCTTGAGCGATGGAAAAATGTTCGATACCACTGTCTTTAAAGCTGATCTTCTGTGCTGAGCCGGCGGCAGACTGAATACTTTCCGGGTGGACAATACTGTCACCCTCCGGACCCGGCAGGTAGAGAAAACCGTTGGCCAGTACTCTGGCCATGATGGCCCGCCATGGTGTCTGTCGGTAAACCACAAACTGTTGTTGTTGAATCGCCTGATCAGCTTTAGGCAGGGTCAGGGTAATACCGCGCAGTTCCGCCAGCGATTTGATGATCTGGGTATCGTCGGCATGGGTATCAGCATTAAAGGCCAGGGTTTCTTCGCCTTCCGTCAGAGCGCTGGCGCTGCCCTGGGCGATGATTTCGGCATAAGGATGGGTGTCTATGCCGATCCGCTGAGCCGTGACGATGCCCTTGAAACTGGCTTCGGCCACCATATCGTTGCCATCAAACGCGCGGGCGCTGAAAGTGATTTCTTCGCCGGCCTGGGGAATTCCTGCCGCCACCAGATTGAAGCTGCCGGCTTCTTCTGTGTCGGCTTTGGTATCAATGCATGCCAGTCGGATTTTAAAACCGGCAATCCGGTTAACGGCATATTGCCAGTTGACCGCAACGGTCAGGCCACTGATCTGACGGTCGTTGATGAAGTAGGTGTAATGAATCATCAGTTTCTCTCCGGTCAGTCTGTCAGCTATTGAGTTGGCTGATGGGTGGTGCCTTCAGGCTGGTCCCGTTGTGGTTACCTCGAAAGCTGTTCATGCCATTGGCAGCCGCCAGTGCGGCGGCAAATGCGACTGATCCATAGGCTGCTGCGGCTGCCAGTGCCGGACCGGTGCCGGCGTCTAGGGTGATGTTGCTGGTCAGGGACGCAATGCTGGCTGAGCCGGCTTCGGTGTCTTCTTTGGCACAGTGCTGGAACTCGCATTCCACCAGTGCTTTGATACGGTCACCCCAGATATCCACCAGTTCGTTTTTGACTTTCATGCTCTTCAGCACACAATGAAAGGTACCGGCGGGGGTGTTGATTAACGGCATATTGCGGGATTGGATGGTGAGGTAATTGAGGGCGTTTTTTTTCTGGCTGGAATAACAGATGTCAGCCAGTGTTTTGAGTTGTTTTTCCACACTCATGGGTAATTTTCCGGTCTTCGGCATCAGAAACATCGCGCTGCCGACAATCGGTGTTGCAAACGTGGTGTCGTCCAGCACGAAGGTCACTTTTAAGCCGGTGGGCGCTGTGCGGGTACCGGTGATGACTTCCTGATTGTTCTGGGCATTGACCACATTGAATGACTGCTGCTGATCCACATTGAGGCTTTCCTGCAGAAACGGCAGTGACACACTGGTTATTTTTTTGCTGCGACTGTTGTCCTGATAACCGGTGATTTTTAACATGGGCAGCGTCAGCCGGCTGGCGTCAAGATAACTGGACATGATTAAGGCCTCTTGGTCAGTTGCATGGCCGCCAGTTGTTCTTCCAGTTGCCATGACAAATGTTCATGCATTGCGTGTGGATGATGCTGTGACTGGTTAAGACTGGTCTGCAGGGTTTGTAACTGCTGACGAATGTCTGCCAGTTCGCGCAATTCTGCTGTGCCGATGCCGGTGCCGGTGCCGGTGTCGGAGTCGTGCTCCTCGACTCGGGCATTGATGGTGAAACGGTCGATTTCGGTGTTCATGGTTGTTTTCTCCCTAACCAAAGCTCAAGGATACGTACTTGAGATCGGAGTATTTGAAACTCATGGATTCGATCAGTACCTGATTGTTTGCGGCGTTCAGTGCATCCCAATCCCACGATTCCAGATAGGCATTGCTGACGATCCAGGCATTGGCCGGGTTGCCATTGCTGTTTAGGACGCTGATCAGCAGATCCTTGCGCAACAGCCGGGTACCCCAGAAAAGTGACTCAAGTGTATTGGCGGTGGTAAGCGGGCTGACGTTGCTGAATACACCGCGTTTCAGCGTCAGTGTCTGGTCCGGCAGTTCGTTGGCCAGAGTCGTCATGCGACCACGACGATTGATGGTTCGACTCATCTTCAGACCACTGATGTCCTGAAAGGCGATATCGATAGTATTGGGCAGGCCGGTGGTCAGTATTACCACGACAAAGCGGTAACCCACCAGGGCACTGCCTGGGTCAATGGGCATGGGGAAAACTCCTTTTTGATTGACCGGACAACTACGATAAGCCTCGTAGTTGTCCGGTCTGGTTTAGGATCAGGCGAAACTGATCGTGACTTTGTCGGCTACCAGTTCCAACTGCTCGATACTGGCTTCATTGGAGCCACCGTTGAAGCTTGGCGCGGTGAGTTTTTTCGGGAAGGCGTTGCCGACGGTCCAGGTGACCAGCGCGCCGCCATCGGTCTCTGGATCCACCAGGGAAACGGTAATATCGCGTTTTTCCACCAGATTGAGATTGATGGAATTGATCCACTCGTACAGTTGGCTCTGTTTGCGAACCAGGCCACGTTTCAGAGTGATATTCACGTCGGTTTCCTGACCAGGCATTTGTTTCTTGCCCAGGCCATCTTTGTAGGTGATCGGATCATTGCCGATGTCCAGGCCGGATACTTCGGAAAACGCCATGGATTCGCCACCCACGGAGACCCGGAAACGATAGACCGGAATAGGGTAGTTGCTTTTTAAGTCATCAATGCTTTCAGCCATTTGTAAACTCCAAACGAATAATTAAGATTAACAGGTGATTTTAGTGGGTGTTGTTTCTGGCCGGTTTGATCCGGTCAGAGGAAAGCCGCACTAACCTTCAATACTCTTATGTGAGAAGGTCAGTACGATGAACTCGGCCGGTCTGACGGCCGCCAGACCGATTTCGATGTTCATGATGCCGTTGTTGATGTCGTCCTCAGTCATGGTCAGACCAAGACCGATGTTGACAAAAAATGCCTGGTCCGGCGTGGTGCCAAAGAACGCTCCTTGTTTCCAAAGGTTTTCAAGATAACTTTCGATGGTGGTTTTGATCTTGAGCCAGGTGAAGGGCGTGTTTGGTTCAAACACCGCGAAGTAGGACGCTTTTTTGACCGATTCCTCGACCATATTGAAGAGCCGGCGGACTGGAACGTAACGCCATTCATTGGAGTTACCGTCCAGCGTTCTGGCGCCCCAGACCAACGTGCCCTTGCCTACGAAACTGCGG
>NZ_JBNKSF010000023.1:0-1846 GCF_050297175.1 Gynuella sp.
GCTGCCACAGATACAACGCTATTTAACCTCACAATACCCCCGGCTTGAATTAAACTTTCTTGCTGGTATGACAGAAACCAATATTAAGAATGTGCGTGTTGGGCGTATGGATGGTGCCTTTATCTCAGGACAGCTCGATGATCCACAGATTGAAGTCATGCCACTTGGTAAGGTCGAACTTTGCGTGGCAGCCCCCGTTGACTGGCGAGTAAGAATATCACCAGGGTCTATTGAGTTACTGGCAAAACAACCCTGGGTTTATACTTCGCCCGATTGCGCCTATTTCAGTGCGATTCAATCCTTATTCGATATTCACTGTTGTAAGCCAGAAAAAGTGCTGGTTTCCGATCAGGAAGATGCTCTGCACAGTATGGTTAAGGCAGGTGTTGGAATAGGAATTGTAAGAAAAGACATTGCCGAGAAAGGAGAAGAGGATGGCTATTTTTACATTCCACCCACCGACATCCCCTCGGTCAGCCTGGATTTTATCTATCTCAAAAAGCGAGCTAATGATCCCATCATCCGCGCTTTCAAGAATGCTCTGAATACAATCTGGGATATTGACCCTGCTGAGGCGCAACATCAGGAAGCGAGTTAATTGAATACTCACATCATGATGGACACAGCTACTATCAGGCATTCAACTGAGCTGTGGTCATACCTCAGTTCGTTCGACCAACAGCTTAAGTCTGATGCAATTGTCATTTGTTGCTCCTACGATCTCAGGGTCTGTGATCATGCCTGTAATCTCATCAAATCAGGTTTCTCAGATAAACTCCTCATCAGTGGTAAAACAGGCAACTGGACCAGACATATCTGGTCATCCCCTGAAGCAATGATTTTTCAAAAACGTGCATTATCCAATGGCATTGATGAAAGCTGTATTCAGCTGGAAACCGAAGCGACCAATTTTGGTGAGAATATTACCTTTTCAAAAAGGCTGTTACCCAATGTTAATACGGTGACTTTTGTATCCAAACCTAATGCGTTACTCAGAGTTAAATTAACAGCAGAAGCTCAATGGCCCGGTGTCACGTCATATGTTACCTGCCCACCTCTCTCCTTTCCCCAACAGGTATCTGATATTGTTGGAGTTCTTGGTGTTATCAATGAAATGGTAGGTGATATAGAGCGGATTCAAAAATATCCAGCGCTTGGGTACCAGGCTTCGCATGAGCTGCCTGAGGACATTATTCGAGCATGTCATTACCTGATTGAACAGGGATTTACCGATCACCTCATGCCTGTCGATTAAGTCAGCTTAACTCATCAGTAAGTTGCTCTAACATCATCCATACGACTGGAGATAGTGACATCCTGTCCCAGATGTTTATCGAAGATAGTGGCATAGGCCAAAACAGCCTGTATATATTTTCTGGTTTCATTAAATGGAACCGTTTCAACCCATAGATCTGCTGGCAGAGGTTCTGTTTCGGGTAGCCATTTCTTTACATTCCTGGGGCCCGCATTATAGGCTGCAGCCGCTAGAGGAATATTATTATCGAAACGGTTTAATACCGTTTTAAAGTATTGTGTACCCAGCTTTATATTGTTGCTGACATTCAAAATATCATTTTGGGCTGGTTTTTTAAGCCCCAGAGACTTCGCCACATTTCTAGCAGTAGCAGGCATTAATTGCATTAATCCCAGCGCGCCAACCCGAGACCTGGCGAGTGGATCAAACAGGCTCTCCCGACGAATGATACCGTAAACAACCGACGCATCGAGATTGTGACTGCTAACCTGTTGCATGACTTCATCCTGGAAAGGCATCGGAAAACGTAGATCGTAATCGTTTCTGTGTTTGGTTTTGGCAACGGTTTTGATCGCATTATCAAACCATTTC
>NZ_JBNKSF010000024.1:0-53853 GCF_050297175.1 Gynuella sp.
CTGATCGATGGGTCTGGGGGCGCTGATTTTTAACGTGTGTTCCAGATACGGAGCATCTTCAGCCTTGAACGGAGCTTTACTTCGCTTGGGCTTGGGAAGTGCCAAGGGTTCCGGAATGGCTTTGCTGAAGTGTTCGTTTTGACCTTTCGGGTAGTAGCGGGCGACCAGTTTGAGTTCTATCGTTTGAGACCGGCTGAGCAGTGAGTAAATAGCTTCGTACTTGATATTCAGCAGATGGCCGGAACCATCCTGATAGGGTTCCAGTTCGGTCATGCGCCAGTCGACATGGGGTTGGTCGAGAGTGCGATCTTCGTGTTCCATGCTGAGTACCTGCCATTCAGCGGTGGGTTCATGGGCGATATCGAGGGGGCGCCACCAGAGTGTGGAGTCAAGGTCACTGATGTTATTGGTCCAGCCGGGAGTACGCAGACTGAGTTTAAAGTGGGCATTCCAGAAATCACGGTTGGTCATGGGAATACCGGTATGTTCGTAGAAACGGATTTTTGGGGTATTTAGAAAAGCTGAGAGTTCTTCTAAAACTAATGCAGGCCAGTTTTGCCAATCGGTAGCGGGTGCTTCTTTGACCTTCAAACGATTTTTGCCGAATGGTGAGTCATCCAGTAATGCTTCCAATGGTGTATCTGCCAGCCAGGAAAGCAGAAAACCGGCAATGGCTAATGCGAGTCCGGCCCAGCCAAGGTAGGCGAGGATTGCGTATTCGCTAATCAGTGTGCCGAATATCATAGCACCAATTAACTCTGCAGCACTGACACCCAGGCCTATCACTGCACCCAGAGTGCTCAGTCCATTGGCTAACATGCCCCATTCATCGTTACGCCTCCAGGCTTTGTAGGTGTCTACTGTGCCCGAGTAAATACTAAATGCGTTGGCTATCCCTGAAGCTGCATGCATTACTTTAAAGGCTTTGTATTTTTTTATGGAAATTTGAGTGCTGAGATTTGTTGCTCGTGTTGCTGTTCCCATGGTTCTCCGCGCAACTTGAGCAGACTTGGCTTGATTCAATTCGTTCTGGGTGAAGGAGCCATACATAAACTGAAGATTATATTTATGAATGTTTGCTCCAATTGCGGTTAAAGAAGCTACACTACCACCAAGGCCCATGGCAAACTCAACCCCCTTCTTCTCAGTCACTACCTTCCAAAGATTCCAAATTTCCACCCCGGCCATCATTTTGAACAGTGCTTTGTAGCCGTGGTGTATCAGCACTCGTTTGCCGCTGTAGCTTTGGAATTCCTGTACCAGTTTTGCTTTGGTTAGTTCGACGATGTTGAGTTTGGCCAGGTCTCTGTAGTGATCCAGTTCTGCAGCAAGAATACGGGCTTGTTTGACACGTAATGACAGGTCGACACGTTTGTCAAACAGGAAGTTGCGTTGTGGCGTGGTGAGCTTGTGATGCACTCTGAAGTGCTCGATGAGTTTTTTCAGAAGTGCCTTTTGTTCGGCTGTGGTAGTGGGAATATCATCGTAGTGGATGACTTGTCTTCTAAGGTTGATTGACAGTGCCTTGCTTTTGAGGAAGGCGAGTACTTTGACTTTGGCTGTGGTTTCAATGGTGAATCTCGGGTCACCATGTACGTCCTGTAGAACCGTGCGGTGGATCAGGTCGCTGATGGGGTTTCGTTTCAGAGCTGCACCTACGGGTTCTGAGACTACGCTGCCGTCTTTTAGGGTGGTGGTGACCAGTACGCCATCGGTTTCAAAGGTTTGCCGTAATTTCTGGTAGTGGGCTGCGGCTTGTTTCTGCCGAATAACGAGATCTACTGGGATGGCGTTCTCCGGGAATATGCCCTGTAGATATTCTTGAGTACTAATCTCGATTTCTACAAATATTTTGCTGATGGACTGGATGGCTTTGGTGACAGAGGTCAGGTAGTTCCCCTGAGAGGCGAGCAGGGCAAAAGAACCGATTTTTATGTCACCCGGCTTTAAGTTAGGGAGTGTAATGAACTGGTTGTATATGGCTCCATAGAATCCAACGATGCTTTTGGAAGTATCAAAGCTGTCATGATCGTCTGGATTCAACCCTTGTCGCTGGGCCAACTCTTCGGCGATGCGCATGTTATCCACATTAAAAAACGGCGCTTCCATACTTTCCCAGTCGTCGATGCCGTCACCGGTGCTTTTGGGAAACAGCAGGTTGCAGAGTTTGTGTGGGTCTGCGTCCGGGTGGGCGCCAAACAGTCTGAGTACCAGGTCTTCGCCGGGATCTTGTTCGGCCAGTTCGTCGAGGAATTTTTCGTCCGGCAGCAGTCCCTGGAACTGGTTGGCCGGATGGCCTTTGAGGGTGAAGCTGAGGGCCAGGAAACGCTTGGGTAGTTTGTACAGGTTTTCGACGGGCAGGTAGCCGTAGTCCATCAGTGCTTCGATGAGGTTGCCTGTTTCTTCGTCGTCGAATACCTCGGTCAGGTCCTGTTTGCTTTTAAGGATGTTGCGGGCCAGTTGTTTTAGGGTGTCGAGTTGGAAGTATTGGGTGAAATACGCTTGGTCGAGTTTTTTACTGCCGGCTTCTTTGAGTTGTTCCAATGCGCTTTTGGTGTCGTCGTCGAGTTTGACGTTTTCTTCGTCAAGTTGCAGTGGCGCGCGGTTGAACAGGTTGTTGATGGTGTAACCGAGGGTGTATTTGTCGGCGCGGTTGTTTTTGGGATCCAGGCAGACGCCGTTGGCTTCTGGGTTGACCAACGGATCGGCTGTGTTGCCGTCACGCAGGCCGCTGATGATCTGGTCGATGCGCTGACGGTATTCGAGGTGGTTGGCATTATGGCCAATCGCGAGGCCGACCGGGTCTTTGAGTTTGAGTACGTAACCCTGCTGGTACATGGCCTGTTCGAGGTTGACGGCTTCGCCCATGCGTTTTTGCCGCAGGCTGGCTGCGTCTTCAGGGCTTTCATCCTGTGGCCGGATTTGTAAGAGCTGGTCAGGTTGGAGGCTGGCAGGGTCGCTAAGACCATTGAGGTCTGCCAGGGTTTGCCAGTCTTTAACCGCCGGATATTTCAGGGCGATCTGTTCCAGGGTTTCGCCTTCCTGAACCCGGTGTTGCAGGCGTGGATCTTCCGGGTCCATGCCGCCCAGGGTAACGATGCGCTGCCAGCTCCACTGTACTTCGGAATAGGCAACCTGGACTTCGCAGGTTTCTCCTAACAGGCTTTTGGGTAGTTCCAGCAGGTGTTGGTTGCTGCCGGTTCCCAGGCGCTGCTGGTGGCTGATGCCGTTGTCATCAAGGGAGTTCAGGCTTTCGCCATCGGTACCCTGCCAGGTTTGCAGGTCGACTTCGCGCAGGCTGCCGTTGGGCATGACCTGCAGTTCCCGCCACAGGTAACCATTGACATAGATATAAAGCCAGCCTTCCAGTAATGGTGCGCTGTCGGTCCAGCGGGTATCGAGGTTGAGGTAGCGCTGAGGTTGCAGCAGTATCAACTGGGTGTCGGCATCGGTGATGTTTTCGTCTTTTGGGACGTTGCCGGAGGTGCCCAGGGGAACCAGGATGGTTTGCCCGGTTTTGTGCACCCAGGGATTGGTTTCCTGCACGTTAAGGGCCAGGGGGGATTCGTCGGTCAGGATGTCTTCGAGCCAGACCATTCCGTAGTAAGAACCGGGGCCGTTGCTGGCAATGATCGGTCCCTGTGGGGTTTTCAGATGGCAGACGCTGCCGGTGTAAGCCAGTTTGCGGGTTTCCAGATCTTCGTTAACCGGGCCGTTAAACACCACCATATTGTGGTTGGGACCTTCGCGGGACGCCAGGGTTTCCGGTGCCACTGCGGAGCTTGCCTGGGGGGCCATGCCAACACTCTGCATCAAGGGTGCCGGCGGGGTGTTCTGTTTGTTGGAGACCATGAGGTCCATCGCCCGGGTGGCGGCGGTACCTTCAAAAAACACGTTGGCGCTGCCCATGATAAAGGAGGCCTCACCGGTGATCTGGCCCGACCGGATGCCTTTGCGGTTTCCGGCTTCGTCGCCAGTGCTCTTGGCAAAGACGGAGTCTTTGGTGCACGCAGGGTTGCCATTAATTTTGACACTGGAGGCGGTTTTGTCTGCGTCTTTGCTTTGGGCGATGTTGGTGTATGGAATTGGTACAACCGGTTTGCCGACTTTGGTCAGGCAGACATCAACGGTGGTCAGTATGCCTTTGGAATCTTTGTGAACGGCACTGCGGTTGTTGATCAGAATATTATCAGACATGTGTCATCTTCCTTGTGTCAGAGGTGTTATCAGTCAGTCGCCAGTAGTGACGGTTGTGGCCATCGTTGATCAGGATGCCAACTCCGGTCAGGGGCTGCATCAATGTGCGCAGACGTTGACGGGCCAACAGTAAACCCAGCGGCAGGCTGGCCATGCCGATATCCCCCAGGGTTCGATAAATGGATAAAAACGGCTCACCGGGGCCGCGATTATGATCCGGCTCAAAGGCTGGCCAGAGTCCGGTGTAGGTATGATACAGCTCTGCCGCTGTCGCACGGCTGAGATCATCATTGCTGAGGTATTCGGCCCAGGCCGGCTGGTGTTGTTGAATGTCGTTGTCGGCAGCCGTTAGCAGGGCGGTGCGGATGCCGGCACCAGGGTCCTCTTCTGGGTTTTTCTGGGCGGCGGCAAACGAGACTTTGCAACCGGCAGATGAATGCCGTTGCCAGTGACTCAATACCATGGCTTCACCGGGGATGCGACCTTCAGGTTGGTCCAAAACGCTGAAAACCTGCTGGCCATACTGTTGCAACCACTCAGAATGGCAGCGGCTGTCGATGCTGAGCCAATACCACTGAACGATTTGAGGATGTTGTTGCAGGGCCGTTTGCCACTGTGTCATGGCTGCTGACAGTTCAGAGGCCTGAATCGTGACAGAGGCATTGTCCAGCCCCAGCATTTGCAGCTGATCTGATGTCAGCGTCAATGGCGCGGTAATAACTAAACCATGGTCTTTAAGGTCGATATCGGGCAACCATTCTGCGGCTTTTTCAAGCAGCAGCAGGTTATGCAGGTTTACGTCATCAAAGTCAGCGTCGAGGATCGGGGCGGCACTGGGCACGATGGCCTGGCCGTTGGCCATGACGGCCTGGCTGTCCACTGATACGGTCGCCGGATAACCGGTGGCGATATCTGCAAACAGCATCGCCAGATCAGTACCTGCGGCGGTCAATGCCTGGCCATCGATCAATGTCAGCTCGGTGAGGGTATCAAACAGTTGCATCGCTGCCCTCCTGGCTTTGTGGGTCGATCAGCATGATCCGGGCGGTATCCGGATGGTAGAGATCGTCGCGGACACCGGCGCGAAACAGCAGGTGCAGTTGTCGGTCACTGGTGTTAATCAGCAGGGTATCCCAGGTCAACGTGACGGGTTCTGGTTTTTCGCCCTCGCTCAGTCGCCAGAGTTGTGGAGAGGGTGTGGGTAACGGTAATACCAGTTCCGGAACATCTGCATACCAGCCGTTGAGGTGCAGGCGGCTATCGGTGTTGGGGGATTGGTCCAGTTGTTGGTCCGCTGGCGCATAGTTGTACAGATTCTGGGGGGTTGACTGGGTATAAGGGCATAGACCAGCCACCGCTTTATCTGCATCTAACGCACCGAAGGCCTTGACTCTTGGTGACCAGTGACTGGCAACCGGACCGAATCCTGCGGGGATGCGTTTTTGGCCGGGCTTCAGCAGCAGCGGTTCACTTTCCTGCTGTGGCAGCGGGTGTTGCAGCAGCTGGTTTTTAGGGAGTTTATGCCAGCAGACGCCTACCGGATTGAGGTCGAATCGTTCTTCTTTTTCCGGATGATGGCCGCCATAGGCATGTTCCCAGCGTGGCTCAAACTGACCGATAGGTGTTGGCTTGCCCGGGGCGGTACCCCAGATGGATGACTGCCACTGGCGCGGACCAAAAATATTCACGGTTTTTTGCCAGATGGTTTTGTCACGTTGTTGCAGTTTTGCCTGCAATCGTTGGGCGCAGATATGAGGTTTTGCATACATCATGCCCTGAATCAGGATCTCAAAGCCGGATTTGAAGGGCACGGTGTCGGTGCACAGATCGAGACTGGAGCTCTCGGGTTCAGCGGCGAACACATCGTTGTAGTTCAGTGGCGCGGACTCCGGAAGTGGCGACAGACTGCCATCCAGCTCAAACTGGTAGCCGATTTTGATCACGGCAGTCTGCTGCCAGTGACCCTCAAAGGCCCAGCCGGGGATCAGATCTGCCTGCCAGGGAGTGTGATTATCGAGCTGCATGGGAGTGTTCTCCTGGCTGCTGATTCAGTACCTGTAGTCGGTATAAGTGCCAATTCTGATGCATGTCGGGCAGATATTGTTGCTGCTGGTACTGTCGGAACCACCACAGTGGCTCGGTGAGCTGACCGCAATATTGTTGCAGAAAGACCTCCAGATCGGCCGTTTGCAGCGGTTTTCCATGTAATAGGGGCAGTGACATCTGCTGATGTTGTTGCCACCAGTCCTGTGCGCTAGAGACTTCCGGCAGTTTTGGACCCTTGGACTGTTTCTGGCCATCGATACTGCCAACCGTAGGCTGCCAGCTCAAAGACTGACCACTCATCATTTCCCAGACCAGTGCTGCATGATGCGCTGTATTGGGGGTTTCCATAGCCTGCAGAATGCGCTCACAGGCCTCGGGCCGGGCGCAAAGCCAGTAGGCGGACCAGATGTGTTCAGGGTGATCCGATTCAAGATGGCTCAGTATTTCGAAGGCATGGGAATGACCATTGCGGACAGCGAGTGCCAATGCGTATAACCGCTCATGGCTGGATGTCATGGTGGAAAAGTGATCGACTCCTTCCTGCTGATGTTGCTGTAACAGCAGCGTCATAGCCGTTTTCCAATCATGCGCGGTGGCTGACTCAGGTGTGGTCAGCAGGTCTGTCCAGGTGTCATCTTCTGTTACCAGTGGCTGGCTCAAAATGGCGGCCTGCCGGATTGCGGCGGAATGCTCAGGTATTTGCGCCAGATCGCTGATGAATGCCTGACAGTGATCGCGGGCTTCATCATTGAGCCGGTATATCAGAGTGGCGGCGCAGATTTCCTCTGCTGTGTTACCCGGTTGCAGTGTGGACCAGTGTGGGGCCAGTGCCTGCAACTGCAGACGTATTTCGTGTTCGATGATGGCGACGGTGCGGGCCTCTGTCAGACCTGCATACAATCGGCTCCGCCGTTTCATTCGTTTTATCAGGCTCGACCAGTGACGCTCCAGTGGTATTCCATTACTCATGTGTTGTCCTATGGGGCCTCTGAAAAATAGGAATAGTTTTGATGCAGGTGAGGAAGCACCACTCACAACGCCGCAATTTACGGGTGTCAATGAGGGTGTGAGACTGGGGCTGACAACGTCCTGCGCGAAAATAGGCCATTTTTCAGAGGTTCTCTAGTTCAGTTTAACGGTCTGACCCTGAATGGTATGACTGTGCTCCGCTTCGGCATGGATATCCTGACCCTGAAGACTCAAACAGCCCTGGCTGTCGATCAGGATCTCGCCTTTCGGGGTATGCAGACGCAGGCTTTTTCCGGCGCTGATGGTCAGCCGGCCCTGAGCATCGTATTGCAATGGCAGCGGATGTTCTCCCTGGCGTAGTAAGCGGTGCAATACGAAATAGCTGTCATCCTGTTGTTCCACTCTGACCTGATCGTCCACCTGCAGACCCATGATTGCTGCTGAACAGTGGGTCAATGGAACGGTGATCATCTGCTGCTGGAAGGTGAGTTCAATCGCATCGGTGCTGATACGTCTGACCTTGGCAGTAAAATGGGTCGGGGAAGAGGATTGAGATTGCAGAACAAGCGACATATTGACTAATCCTTTGTAGTAAAAAGTTCCTGTTTGGGCCGGTTTGCGCGCAAGGCCCGAGTTCCAATAACGTCTTAAAGATTTAGAAAGTGATAGGACAGAGTATTGTCCGCCGGTTGACCCAGTTTAGTCAAAACGAGCGTGTCAAAATGTGAAACGATTCTGATCTTGCCGTATACAACGTCAAAATTTACCTGATTGCGCCAGTGGCGGGATCAGTCAGGTATGCATCAGCCCAGGCAGCCATAACACAATCCCTGGAAAGCATATCAGTGTGGCGATTGTGATGACATCGGCTATGAAAAATGGTGATGCACCCCGAAAGACGTCCTGCACGCTGATATCCTTGCGGACTCCGGCGACAATAAAACAGTTAAGGCCAATTGGCGGGGTGATCAGACACAGCTCTGCCATTTTGACGACGATGATGCCAAACCAGATGGCGCAGCCGGCACCGGACATGCCGAATGCTGAGTCCGCAGCGCTGACGTGTTCTCCTCCGTTGAGGGCTATTATGGCGGGATAGACCACCGGCAGCGTCAATAGCAGCATGCCGATGGCATCCATAAACATGCCCAAAATGGCGTAGACACATAAAATCAGCATCAGGGTGACCAGTGGACTCTGCTGCAGTGAACTGAGCCAGTCAGAGAAGGCATTGGGTAGATCGGCAAAGCCCAGAAAACGGACATAAATGAGAACGCCCCAGATAATGGTGAAAATCATGACTGTCAGTTTGGCGGCTTCCATCAGCGCTTCTTTCAGATTTTGCCAGCGCATGCCGTGGACAAAGGCCATGATCAACACGACAAATGTACCGAGTGCACCGGCTTCGGTAGGGGTGCCAACGCCGCCGTAGATACAGATAAAAATGATGGCCACCACGGCAAAAATTGGCAATGTGGCAGGCACTGTCTGCCAGCGTTGTTTCCAGCTGAAGCCGCGCACCGGAGGACCGAGATCTTTCCGTATCAGGGCCAGGCCGATGACCAGGCTGGCGTAGATGATGGCGGAAACGGCTCCCGGAACAAACCCTGCGAGTAACAGGTCACCGACATCCTGTTCAACAATGATTGCATAAATCACGAGGATGGCGGAGGGCGGAATCAGTGACGCCAGTGTTCCGCCTGCGGCCACGACACCGGCGGCAAACCGGCGGTCATAGCCCAGCTTCAGCATTTCCGGGATGGCGATACGGGCAAATACCGCTGATGTGGCAACCGAGGCCCCGGAGACGGCTGCGAAACCGGCAGTGGAAAAGACTGTGGCCACCCCGAGCCCTCCTGGCAACCAGCCAAGCCAGCGTTTGGCTGCTTCGAACAATGTGCGGGTCAGACCGGCATGAAAAGCCAGATAACCGATCAGAATAAATGTCGGGATCAGTGATAACGACAACGTGGTGGCTTTGGAATGAGGAATGGTGCCGGCCATTTTAATAGCGACCAGTACTCCCCGTTCAAATCCCATTTTGACGGAAAATATCCATATCAACCCCATAATGCCGGCACCGGCAGTGGCAAATGCCACTCGCACGCCAAGGACGATCAGTCCTAACATCAGGATGGAAATAACGACGCCGATTGTCATGGGTTCGGCATTGCTGAAAAACTCAGTCATGTCTTATTCTCCGTCTATGGCAGCAGCTTCCTGACGGGCCTGAGTGGCGTGATTCTCGACCACGGGCACGCCGGCGGGATGGGGATCATTGTGGACAATAGCGCGCCCGTATCCCCAGAGTTGCAACAATAGCCGGACCATCAGGAGCAGCAGTGCCAGTGGCACGATCAGTTTGGCCGGCCAGATTGGCAGACCGATATCCATAGAGCTGTCGCCGTTACTGAAGGCGCGAAAAAAATGCAGATAAGTGCCATAGAGCAGGGCGCTGGTAATTACCAGCATAAACAGGGTTGAGAGACATTCGATCATCCACAGGGCTCTGCCTTTAAAGAGCAACAGCGCGATATCCATACGAATGTGAGCCCCCTGACGCTGGCAGTAGGCGATACCCAGAAATGCAAACACTGCCATCACCTGTTCCACCCAATCCACGTAACCGATCACCGGCTGATTAAAGAGCCAGCGGCCAAGGGCATTGATGACTGCCAGCACGACCAGGAGAAAAATGGTGATGCCGCCTAGCAGGTTCAGCCACGATTCGAGTTTGAAGTAACGGCGCTCCCAACGGCTGAAACGACTGTTGTCGCTGATAATATTCGCCATGATGTCGTTCTCTGATGACCTGTTGCTGTGTGCTGACAGGTGAGTTTCCCAGGTTAATCTGATGTCAGTGTGTTGATGACCAGATCGTACAGCTCCTGTGCCGGAACCCCTTTTTCGTCCATTTTCCTGATCCAGGCCGCGCGTACTGGTTCGGCAGCCTGGTCACGAAAAGCCTGCAGTTCGGCCGGTGAAAACGTGACTAGATCAATGTGGCGTTGTTGCAGCAGTGGTCCCCAGGCTGCCATGGTCTGCTGATTGTAGTAGTCCACGTAGTACGCCAGCGCTTCATCGACGGAATCCAGCAGCGCCTCCCGATATGTGGGTTTCAGGGCATTGAAGGCATCAATACTGATGGCTACCGGACAGTTGACTGTTCCCGGGTTGAGATTGGTGGTCCACCAGTTCGCGGCTTCGATGGTTCCGAATGACATGTGTGCGTGAGGGGCAAAAGACGCTGCGGTGATGACACCGGAATCCATGGCCTGTCGCACTTCGGTGGCAGACATGGAAGTGGGTACCGCACCAATGACCGACAGTGCCTCGCCGATACCGCCCGTGGCGCGTATGCGCATACCTTTGAAATCTGTCAGAGAGTGAGGCGTTGGACCGACCCCGGCAATGTTGTATTGGGGTAAGGGTGAGGGCATTAACAGTCGGGCATTCCAGCGGGCCAGATCCCGTTCTACGGCAGGATGGCGGTACACTGCCTGAGACACAGCAATCTCCTGTTCCAGAGTCTCGATACCCAGAAATGGCAGTTCCAGAACCGTGAGTGTGGGATTTTTATCCGGATGGTAACCGGCGCAGAATTGCGCCATCTCAAACGCGCCGATGGCCAGACCGTCGAGATTTTCCTTGTTATTGGATAACCCGCCATACGACAGATTCAATGTAAAGTCACCATCGGTTTTGGCTGCAACCAGTTGCGCCAGCTTTTCAACATGTTCGGTGAATGCCCGGCGTTTTCCCCACAACGAGACATGCCATTCAGTGGCGGCAGCTGCACTGGACAGGAGTAAAGACATTAAAAAAGCAATGGTTTTGATCAACATCGGAGATTCCTGTTTCGTTATTGTTTTGGAAGTCCGACCGCTTAACCCGGAGTGATGAACACAAGATACGTTGCGTGGCAGGGTCATCCTATCTGCCATCAACGACGGTGATCTGTCCGGGTTAACGAACTGCTTTCACTTTAACGGCTGTCTGATGGTCAAACAACCGTTAATGAACAGCAAATGTACAGTGCTGGGCCATGAGCAGGTTAATTTTCTGATGTTGTTGCAGGGGCGATATAGTGCTGCAGTCCGGATACCAGAGCATCAAATACTGCCCGGCAGGATGGATTTTGGCGTAAATTTTCATGCATGGTGATCCAGGTTTCCAGGGTCAGAGGGATCTGGCCTGGCAGTACTGCCAACAGATCTGCATCGGCCATGGCCAGAGGGGTCTGACAGATGCCAATACCAGCGCCGGAACGAATCAGGGCTAACTGGGCCAGATCACTGTCTGTTCTCAGCGCAAAATGCTCGCGGGTCAGTTGCGGAATGGTTTTGGCAGCAGCCCGAATAAATGCTGTGGGCTGATCAAAACCGATCAACGTGTGGTGGTTGAGATCATCGAATGTTGTTGGCATGCCATGACGGTCAAGATAGTCCCGGCTGGCGTACATACCCAGGGCAATTCTGCCGACTTGGCGGGCAATTAGCTGGGTCTGCTGTGGTCTGATCATACGGACCGCGATATCTGCCTCCCGGTGCAGCAGATCCTGTATCCGGTTCGACAGCATCAGCTCGATTTGCAGTGTCGGATGGCGGTTGCGTAATGTGGCGATGATCGGTGGCAACACCTCGACCCCAACGACTTCACTGGCAGTGATCCGTACCACACCGCTGACGCCCAGGTTCTGACTGGCTGCTGCTCTGGCAAGCGCAGCGGCGGTGCTGGCCATGGCTTCGGCATGGGGTTTGAGTGCCAGCGCTGAATCGGTGGGCAGCAGACCACCTTGAGAACGGATAAATAATGTCAGTTTCAGGGTCTTTTCGAGTGTCTCGACGTGACGTCCGATGGTGGGTTGGGTGCTGCCAAGTGCCCGCGCAGCCGCAGATAAGGAGCCTTCCTGCAAGACACCCAGAAATGATCGGTAAAGTTCCCAATTGATATCGTCAGCCATACAAAAATGTATAGCAGCTCTATTCATTTAGTCAATTTTGTTTGTTTGATGGCCGCTCTACACTGAGGCCTCTCAAACATTCAGGAGTTCATCATGCAAGCATCAAATACGGCATTGGTATTGGGCGTTACTGGGGGAATCGGTGGGGAAACAGCACGCCAGCTGGCCGCAGCCGGTTGGGCTGTCAAGGCGATGAGCCGGCGCAGCGGGATGGTCCCAGAGAATAATCACGGGATCACATGGTTGCGGGGAGATGCGATGAATCGCCACGATGTCGAAATCGCTGCCCAGGGGTGTGAGGTCATTGTGCATGCAGTGAATCCGCCTGGTTATAAAAACTGGCAGACGCTGGTCTTGCCAATGCTCGAAAACACCATTGCTGCCGCCCAAAAATATGGGGCCATGATTGTGTTGCCCGGTACCTTGTATAACTACGGACCGGATGCATTTCCGTTGTTGACTGAGGAAAACTCGCAGAATCCACTGACCCGCAAGGGATTGATTCGCCGGCAGATGGAACAGCGACTGCGCGATTTTGCCGATGATGGAGGTCGGGTACTGATTGTACGGGCGGGGGATTTTTTTGGCCCGATGGCTGGTCACAGTTGGTTTTCCCAGGGAATGGTCAAGGGCGGTCGACGGGTAACCTCGGTGGTGGTCCCCAACCTGCCGGGAGTTGGGCATCAATGGGCGTTTCTGCCGGATGTTGCGCGGACTATGGTGCAATTGCTGGAGCGGCGACAACAACTGGATCCGTTTGCTACGTTTCATATGAGCGGACATTGGGATGATGATGGACGACAGCTGGCTGAAGCGGTGTGCCGGGTGGTGAAACGTCATACCGGAACAGCCCCTAAAATGACCCGGTTTCCATGGTGGCTGATCCGCCTGTTGGCCCCGTTTCAGCAGACCCTGCGGGAAATTCTGGAGATGCGCTATCTGTGGCGTCAGCCAGTACGGTTGAGTAATCAGCGGTTAACCGCGTTGTTGGGCGAAGAACCCCATACACCGCTGGACCAGGCGGTGGAACAGACACTGCGTGGGTTGGGGTGCCTGAAAGATTAGGGTAGCGGCGACAGGTTTCGTTGGTTACATGCATGGGGGCGAATCATGCCAACACGCTTACACTGACTTTTTGCGGTCTGTGACGTAATCATGATTGTGGCGATGGAAGCAATCCCGAACCTGGAGGAACCAACATATGAATCGAACCCATCCTGTTATCAATCCGTCCTCTGCTGACCAGCTGGCTCGTAAAGTCGCGGCGTTCGGCGATTGGCGCGGCATCGTATTGACTCGCGTGCGCGAACTGATAAAAGCGTAGAGTCGGATGTTGAAGAGGCTTGTAAATGGTTCAAGCCTACCAATCCAAACGGTGTCCCGGTGTGGTCTTATGCTGGCATTATCTGTATCGGAGAGTCATATAAGGCGAAAGTGAAACTGACCGTTGCTCAAGGGGCTTTTTTGCCGGACTCTTTAATGCCAGCCTCGAAGGTCGACAGTGCCGGGCCATTGATATGCACGAAGGGGATGAGATTGATGCTGAAGCTTTTAAGGCATTGATCGTTGCTGCTATTGCCTGCAATCTGTCCGGAAACAACCCACAGAAATAAACGGTTTATGGATTCGATGGACATGAGTATCTCATCAGTGGCAGCTGTGGCGGGATGTGTTCTCCCGTCACAGTGTCAGATGCGTGGGGCAGTTGCCTACCAGAAAAATGTTTTATGTCCGTGCTGTCGTGCCAGTGCTTCCAGATAAAAATAATCTCCATAGGGCAACATGTTATCGAACAGGCCTTTACTGACATGCGACGCACCATGGGCCAGTAATCCTTCAGCCTCAGGCTGATCTGCCAGACTGTATTCGCGATTAAGGGTATTGAGAATGGTATCGGCAACCTTTCGGTATGGAAAGCCAGCCGGTGTCAGTTCCGCCAGTAACAGCAGGCCCGCAGCGTAGATGGCTGCCGCAGAGGAATCGACATATTGCGGCTGATCCGCAGGCAGATCGAAGTCCCAGACCGGTACGCCATTTGCCGGCAGGCGTTCCAGCGCATAGTCAGCCAGACGGCAGGCCAGGCCGAGATAACGTTGATCGCGGGTGTTCAGGAACATATGGCAGAAACCATGTATCGACCAGGCCTGACCACGAGCCCAGCAGCTGGTATCGGCATAACCTTGGGCGGTAGTGATGGCCAGAGGTTCGCCGCTATCGGGATTGAAGTTAAATGTGTGGCCAGTGCTGTAGTCGGGGCGAACGAGGTGTTGAATGGTACTTTCCACGTGGGCAGTGGCGATATCGGCAAATTGGGAGTCGCCGGTTTCGCGGCTGGCCCAGTACAACAGCGGGATGTTTTCCATGCAGTCGATGATCATTTTGCCGCGATTGCTATAGGTCTGTTGTTGTGACTCATCATTTTCGTTCCAGGCCTGGATAAACCGGCCTTTCGGGTTAAACCGGCCCGCCAGAATACGCGCTGCCTTGAGAGCAGTTTCCCGTGCTTCCAGATCGCCGGTCTGCTGGTAATCGGCCACACAGGTCAGCGAATACATGAAGCCGAAGTCATGGGTGTAACCATCCGGGCGCTCAAGACGCTGCTGAAAATAGTGCCGGAACAAGATGGCTTTGTCCTTGAACACGGGATCCTGAGTCAGGCTATAGGCCAGCCATATCTGCCCCGGCCAGAAACCTTCCACCCAGTCATCGTTGTTGCAGTCGGTATATTTCAGACCGGGTCCGTCACCGATTTTGGGGAACCGGGTACCCACCTGATCAAGATTCTTACGGATGGCGTTTACCGCCCGGTCCAGTGCTGAAGCGGTTTGTGTGGGGTGGGAAGTCTGATGCTGGGACATGTAGGTATCCTGTTTTGGTTTTATTGTTTGGACGAATCTAGGGCCTGTCTACACTCATTTCGTCGAACCTGTTATTGGCTAAAAAGGCTGCCATTAAGTGTTGCGGTCATTCTAAGCGAACGTTGACCAACGCAAAGTGCGGCCTTTTTAGCCATAACCCTTCGGGCTGAGGTCAGTTTCACTCAACTCGGCGTTGCTCGTCGCTCATTTAGCCCCGCTAACATCGCTTCTCGCGCCTGGATTTGAGTGAAACTGACTCTCAGCAGGCCGATCAAATGAATCTAGACAGGCCCTCATGAGCCGCTGAAAAATGGCTTGTTCAGAGGCATTTTGACAACAATTTGCATAATAATGCAAAAAATTGCGAATAATGCAAAAAATATTTGACAGTTTTGCATCATCGTCCAAGAATAGTCCCGCTCTCTGACAACATGCTTTTAGCCAAACAAAAATAACAAACCGGAGGAAGCACCGAATGAACAACCCTGTTTCTGCAAGGGCCCGGAGATTTGTCCGGGCGATAATATTCCCATTGGTGACAGGCCTGGCCTGTTCCATGGCCGGTGCCGGTGAAGCACCGGAGTTGGCAGCCAAAGTGGCAGCCGGCGAACTGCCACCCCTGTCAGATCGGTTGCCCGAACACCCGCTGGTGATGACCCCGATCGAACGCGTTGGCGTCTACGGTGGTATCTGGCGGGCAGCACTGAAGGGCGGAGCCGATCATGTCCATTTGATCAGAACGGTCGGTTACGATGGCCTGGTCAGTTGGAATCCAGACTGGTCGGCGGCCATTCCCGGTCTGGCCACCAAATGGCAGGCCAATGCAGACGCCACGGAATACACCTTTACCCTGCGCAAAGGTGCCCGATGGTCCGACGGTACGCCGTTTACCTCGGAAGATGTGCGTTTTGCGATAGAGGATATGGAAGGTAATGCAGAGTTTTATCCGGCACCGTTCCGTTGGCTGACGGCCAGGGATGAGCTGGTCAAGGTCACGGTGATTGATGATCTTACATTCAAACTGACCTATGCCTCGCCAAATGGCTTTTTGATTCAGCGGCTGGCGACTGGCGAAGGCGTCGATCTGGTGAATTATCCGGCGCACTACTGCAAACAGTTCCATCCGAAATATAACGCCAATGCCAACGCCGAGGCCAAAGCCGCTGGTTTTCAGAGTTGGGGTGAACGCATGAAAGTTATGTGTGATCGTGCCAATGAAATCGGCCGCTGGCAGAATCCGGACAAGCCGACCATGATGGCGTTCATGTCCGTGGAGCGGTATCTCGGTGACAGTAAACAACTGAACTTTGTGCGTAATCCGTATTACTGGAAAGTGGATACTGCCGGTAATCAGTTACCTTACCTGGATGGCGTTCAGTTTACCGTGGCGGAAAGTGCCGAGGATATTGTGTTCCGCGCGCTCAATGGCGAAATCGATCTGCAGGACCGGCACATTTCTTCTTTGTCGTTGAAACCGGTGTTTTACGATGGACAGGAAAAAGGTCATTTTCATTTTTATGATTTGCTGCCCTCACAGTCCAATGCCCAGGTCATTGCCCTGAACCTGAATCACCCTGATCCGGCCAAACGTGCACTGTTCCAGAATAAGGATTTCCGCATTGCCCTGAGCGAAGCGATTAACCGGCCTGAAATCAATGAAGCGATTTATCTGAGCCAGACCAAACCGTACCAAGTGGGACCAAGGCCGGAGTCCGAATTTTATAATGAGCGGCTGGCTACCCAGTACACTCAGTTTGATCCTGACAAAGCCAACCAGCTGCTGGACAGCGTGGGCCTGAAACAACGCAATAAGGATGGCATTCGCGTGATGGATAATGGCAAACCGGTACAGATTTCCGTGGATGTGGTGGCCGCTATTTTCCCGTTCTGGATCGATACCCTGGAGCTGGTGCAAAAGTACTGGCGCGATGTCGGTATCGATCTGAAGATCAATACTGTGGATCGTACCATTTTCTATGAAACCCGCCGCGCCAATCAGCATGATGCTCAGGTCTGGGCCGGTGATGCCGGCGCGGGTGTCGATGTGATGCTGGATCCGCGCTGGTTGTTCCCATATTCCGATGAATCAATCTTTGCCATCCGCTGGCAGGCCTGGTTTAACGATCCAAATCAGCCGCTGGCTGAAGAGCCGCCGGCCCCAGTGAAAAAGCAGATGGCATTGTACCGGCAACTGACCCAAACCGCTGATCCCAAACTGCAGGCCAAACTGATGCATGAGATTGTGGATATGGCCGCCGATGAGTTTTATGTCATGGGCATTGTGCTGTCTCCCAATCTGTTCGGCATTCAGTCCGACCATTTGCATAACGTACCCAAGGCTATTCCCGCTGCCTGGAATTACCCGAATCCGGCTCCGGCCGGGGTGGCGCAATTCTTCAAGCAGTAGTGTAACGAAGGGCGTCCTGGACGCCCTCCTTCAGTATGCATACGGGAGCATCCGATGACGAACTTCATAATCAGGCGAATGATGGCCATGCTGATCACCATGTTGGTGCTCTCACTGGTCTCTTTTATCATCATTCAATTGCCGCCAGGGGACTATTTGTCCGCCTATATTGCCAAGCTCAGAGCAACCGGCGATACCGTCAGTGATGACATGATCGAAGCACTGAGAGTGCAGTACGGACTGGATCAGCCGTTTTACATTCAATACTGGAAGTGGATCAGTAACATCGTTTTGCATGGCGATTTCGGCCGCAGCTTTGAGTGGAAACAACCGGTTTCGGAGCTGGTCTGGGGGCGCATCGGGCTGTCGATGATGGTCGAGGGTATGACGGTGATTTTTATCTGGGCCATTGCTGTGCCGGTGGGCATCTATTCGGCGGTACGGCGTTATTCCATCGGTGACCATGTGGGGACGGTGTTTTGTTTTATCGGTGTCGCCACTCCCAATTTCATGCTGGCACTGATCCTGATGTATTTTGCTTACCTCTGGTCCGGCACCTCCATTGCCGGGCTGTTTTCCGATCAATATGCCAATGCTGAATGGAGCATGGCCCGGTTTATGGATTTTCTCAAACACGCCTGGGCACCGGTGATCGTTCTTGGTACTGCCGGTACCGCGCAGATCATGCGGGTCATGCGTGCCAATCTGCTGGACGAAATCAACAAGCCTTATGTGGTGACAGCCCGTTCCAAAGGTCTCGCCGAACATCAGCTGATTCTGAAATATCCGGTTAGAGTGGCGTTGAATCCGTTGGTCTCGACCCTGGGCTGGATTCTGCCGACGCTGGTGTCCGGATCGGTGATTGTCGGTGTGGTCATGAGCCTGCCAACCGCCGGACCGATGTTGCTGCGCTCGCTGACCTCCCAGGACATGTATTTGGCCGGTGCGTTCGTATTGTTGCTCGGTGTCCTGACGCTGATCGGTACCTTGATATCGGATCTGATCCTGGCCTGGCTCGATCCCCGTATCCGTCTTTCCTGAGGAATTCATATGACACTTGCCAGTGATATAACCCATGAGGCTGATGCCGGCACGGCGTCCCAATCGCGGTTGGTGTGGCTGCGCTTTCGTCGCCACAAGCCCGCCATGATCGGTGGCGTGGTAGTGGTATTTCTGTATCTGATCGCTATTTTTGCCGATGTCGTGGCCACTGCCGCGCCAGAGGATTACAGCCCGACCCACACCTATGCGCCGCCGCAACGTATTCATTTATTCCATACCGATGCCGATGGTCACACCCGTTTCCGGCCTCATGTGAATGGCTACCAGGTCAAGATCGATCCAGTCGCCCTGCGCCGTACGTTTGCGGTGGATCCGGACAAGATCATCGATCTGCAGTGGTTTCCCAAAACCAAACCTTACAAACTCTGGGGGGTTATTTCGTTGCAGCACCGCATCATTGGCCCGGTGGATCAGCGTCAGCCGTTTTATATCTGGGGTGCGGACCGAATTGGCCGGGATGTGTTTTCGAGGTTGGTGCATGGCACCCGGGTGTCTTTGTCGGTCGGTCTGATCGGGGTGCTGGTGTCGTTGATTCTGGGCATCATTATCGGCGGTATCTCCGGTTATTTTGGTGGTCGGGTGGACAGTGTGATTCAACGAATCATCGAGTTCTTTCGTTCCATACCCACCATTCCGCTATGGCTGGCGCTGGCAGCGGCACTGCCACGGGACTGGTCGCCCCTGGCCATTTACTTTGGCATCACTCTGATTCTGTCGCTGATCGGCTGGACCGAACTGGCGCGGGTGGTGCGCGGCAAATTCATTACCCTGAAAACGGAAACCTTCGTGATGTCGGCATGGCTGGACGGTGCTTCGCCGCTGCGGATTGTCATGCGGCATATGCTGCCTTCGTTTGTCAGTCACATTATTGCCGCATCCAGCCTGGCGGTGCCGGCGATGATTCTGGCGGAAACCTCCCTGAGCTTTCTCGGTCTGGGTCTGCAACCACCGGTCGTCAGTTGGGGGGTGATGTTGCAGGACGCCCAGAGTATCCGGGTACTGACATCGGCTCCGTGGTTATTGATTCCCGGACTGGCCATTATTGTTGCCGTGCTGGCGCTTAACTTTCTGGGAGATGGTCTCCGTGATGCTGCAGACCCCTACAATCAGTGAGTTTGCTGACCGCGCCGGCGCATTTGCGCCGTATCCGCCGATGGCCGATCGTGAGGCCTGGCAGGCCTTGAATCATGGCCCCCATGAGCACACCGCAGCCCGGTTGCTGGCATTGGCTGAGACCTTTCTGGTGGAACCGATACCCATGTTGCGGGCCAGTGATTATCTGGCTTACAGCCTTGACGGTTCGCGGTTTGAATACGAACTGCCGCAGGTCCAACGTCGGCGGATGATGGGGGCATTGGCCATGGCCTATGGTTTGAGTGCCGATGATCGCTTCCTGGCACCGCTGATCGATGTGGTCTGGGCCATCCTCGAAGAATCGAGCTGGTGCTGGCCGGCCCATGCACCGGCCGGGCTGCCGGATGTCGACCAGCCGGTGGTCGATCTGAATGCGGCGATGACGGCGTTTGAACTGGCCGAGCTGGACTATCTGCTACAGGACACGCTGCCCTTATCAGTACGCCGGCGCATCCTCCGGGAAATCCAACAGCGCTGTTTCGTACCTTACCTTGAAAGAGAACATGAATGGATGTTTGGTGACGCCCGCGGACAGGTCACCAACTGGTCGGCCGTCTGTAATGGCAGCATCCTGTCGGCGGCGCTATACCTGGAGCCGGATCCAGTCCGATTGACCCGGATGTTCGAGCGTGGACTGCGGTCTTTGGCCCTGTATATCGACGGTTTTGATGATGAGGGTTGTCTGACTGAAGGTCCCGGTTATTGGGGATACGGGTTTGGTTACTACACCGTGATTGCTGACTTACTGGCCCGTTTCAGTGACGGCGCGATAGATCTGCTGGCGGGTGAAAAACTGCACCGGATAGCCGAATTTCCGCTACGTTGCCAACTCAGTCCGGGACAGTTCGTGAGTTTCTCCGATGCCCCGGAAACCCTGGCCTTTGTACCCGGACACTTGCATTTTCTGGCCCGCCAGCTGGGACTGCCCGGTTTGTTGACGCTGGCAGAGGCGGAAACCCGTGAACATCATGCCGACCGGATTAACTGGATGTTGCGGGATGTGTTGTGGCGGACGGACGTCTCCATGGCGAGCATGATTCCAGAACGCCACGAATGGTTTCCCCACAGTCAATGGATGATTCATCGCGTTGGTATCGATCAATCGCTGGTGGTGGCGGTTAAGGGCGGTCATAACGGCGAGATGCATAATCACAATGATCTTGGCTCTTTTATCGTCCACTGTCATGGCCGTTCACTGCTCACAGACCCCGGTCGCGGGCGCTACCTGCGGGGGTACTTCGGAGCGGAGCGTTACGACTTTCTGGTCAACCGCTCACTGGGTCATTCTGTGCCCGTGATCAACGGTTGTGAGCAATCTGCCGGACCCGGATATCAGGCAGTGGTGTTGGTTCATGAGGTGGATGATCTCGGCGCCGTACTGGATCTGGATCTGACCGCCGCCTATCCCGCCGCTGCCGGGCTGGCCTCGTTGGTGCGCCGGCTGCAGGTGATCGATGGGCCACCGGCCATGGTAATTCTCACCGACACGGTGGTGTTTAAAGCCGGCATCACCGGCAGCGTCATCAGTCAACTGGTGGCCACGGTGCGGCCGGAATATCGGCCTGGTCTGATCCAGGTCGGACCAATGCAGATCGTATTCGATCCTGAACTGAACCTATCCCTGATCGAGGAGCGTGGTCTTCAGGCCCAGAGCGGACCTGACCGAGACCTGTTCCGCATCCAGGTAATGCCACCTGAACCCCTTGACCGTATACAGATTCGGATGGAGATGACTTTATGACCCAAACCCCGGAGACACCGTTGCTGGAATTGCGTGACCTCAGGGTGGAATTTGCCCTGCCCACACAAACAGTCCACGCCGTGCGCGGCGTTAACCTGAGCCTCGAAGCTGGCAAAACCTTGTGTATCGTTGGTGAAAGCGGCTGTGGCAAATCAGTCACGGCGCGGGCCATCATGCAGCTGCTCGATCCTCCCGGACAGATCGTCGCCGGCCAGGTTCTGTATCACCAGGACTCGGCGGTGCTCGATGTTGCGGCCATGGATCCCAAAGGCAAACCGGTCAGAGCTTTGCGCGGACGTGAGATGGGGATGATCTTTCAGGAACCAATGGCCTCTCTGAGTCCGGTACACACCATTGCCGATCAGGTGGGCGAAGGCATGCGTTACCATTTTGGGCTGACCAAAAAAGAAGCGCTGACACGGGTACTGGCGTTGCTGCATCAAGTCGGCCTGGCGAATCCGGAACGGGTGGCGGAGAGTTATCCGTTTCAGCTTTCCGGCGGTATGCTGCAGCGCTGTATGATCGCGCTGGCACTGGCCTGCCAGCCGCACATTCTGATCGCCGATGAACCCACCACCGCACTGGATGTCACCACTCAGGCACAGATTCTCGAACTGATGCAGCAGTTACAGGCGGATACCGGCACCGCGATTATTCTGATCACTCACGATCTTGGGGTGGTGGCGGAAATTGCCGATACCGTGGCGGTCATGTACCTCGGTGAAGTGGTGGAATATGGTCCGGTGACGGATATTTTTGCCGATCCCCGGCATCCGTATACCCAGGCCTTGATGAAATCGGTGCTGCGGGTGGATGTCCCACGAGTGCCGGACAGCCGGCTGGAAACCATCGACGGCATGGTGCCATCGGCGGCCATGGTCACCCCCGGCTGCTCATTCGCTTCTCGCTGTCCGGAAGCTGTGGCCGGCGTCTGTGACCGGCAGCGCCCGGAAACGATTCACATCAACCAACAGCACACGACCGCCTGTCATTACCGTGCCGCCGAAGCGCGGCAGCCGGCGCCAACCGCTGAATTCGCCAGGAGAGCCTGAACATGCAGCCCGTTCGCCCCAAACTGTTATCGATTAACAATTTGTCCATGGATTTTCCCCAGCAGCATACGGTGCTGAATGTGTTGAATGATATTTCGTTTGATGTCTACCAGGGCGAAACTCTCGGCCTGGTGGGGGAGAGTGGCTGTGGTAAAACCACCCTGGGTCGCTGTCTGATGCGGATGTACAAACCCACTCGCGGCAGCGTGCTGTATCGGCCTGACGATCACAGCGAAGCTATGGATCTGTGCCGTGTCAGTGGTTCGGCTCTGCGGCAGACCCATCGACAGATCCGCATGGTGTTCCAGGATCCCTGGTCATCCCTGAATCCGCGAATGACGGTGTTCGATATCATTGCCGAGCCGCTGAAAAACCAGCGCCCGCGTATGGCCCGCAGCGAGATGGAGGATCGGGTTGCCAGTATGATGCAGAGGGTGGGGCTGCGCCCGGAACTGATGTCGCGTTATCCCTATGCTTTTTCCGGTGGTCAGCGCCAGCGCATTGGCATTGCCCGTGCCCTGGTCGTGGAACCCCGATTGGTGGTGGCGGATGAGGCGGTATCGGCGCTGGATGTGTCCATCCGCGCGCAGATTCTCAATCTGCTGGCAGACCTTAAGGACGAGTTTGATCTGACCTACATCTTTATCAGCCATGATCTGGGAGTGGTGCGCCATATCTGCGACCGGGTGGCCGTCATGTATGCCGGTGAACTGGTTGAACTGGCAGACACCAACCAGCTTTATCAGCATCCTGGTCACCCCTATACCGAAGCGCTGATTTCAGCGGTACCTCGGCCCGATCCCCGACTGCGCAGCGCCGGTTCGCAGCGTAAGATTTTGCGTGGCGAAGTTCCCGACGTGGCGCAACGCCCCGACGGCTGTGTGTTTCACCCGCGCTGTCTGTATGCCTCGGAGGCCTGTCGCACTGATGCACCCGAACTCGGTGCGGATCACGAACATCATCTGGCGCGCTGTCTGCGTCGCGACGAACTAACGCTGACCGGAGTCTGATCATGGCCACTGAGTCTGAATATTCCAGCGCTTCCTTATCTGCCTGGCAACGGGAACCATCCGTGCAGGCGCTGTTGACGAAAAACCCGTTGCACGGTAATCCGTTACAGACACGACAACATCTGCGTCAGGCGGTGCTGGGCTTTTATGAACCTCTTCGGCCCTGGTATTCGGCTGCCGGGGCACGCTTACGCATCGGTGTGGGCGGTGTCCATTACGGCAGCGCCGCGGCGGAGATGGAATCGTTTGTGCGACCACTATGGGGGCTGGCGCCATTGCTGGCCGGTGGTGGTGAATTCGACGATCTGCCACGCTATCTGAGCGGGCTTACGGCGGGCATGGATCCGGAGCATCCCGAATACTGGGGGGATGTCGGTCCCTATGATCAACGCATGGTGGAAATGGCCGGGTTGTCACTGGCATTTCTGCTGGCACCGGAGCAGTTCTGGCAGCCCCTGGCCGCAGATGCCAAAGACCATATTGCCCGCTGGATGCTGAGCATCAATGATTTCCCGACTGCTGACAATAACTGGCTGTTTTTCCGGGTATTGGCCAATCTGGCATTGCGCAAAGTGGGGCGGACCTGGTCGGACGATGCGGTGCGGGCAGCTCTGGAACGGCTCGATAGTTTCTATCTGGGAGACGGTTGGTATCGTGATGGTGAGCGTTATCAACTGGATTATTACGTGCCCATGGCGATGCACTTTTATGGTCTGATGGTGGCGCAGCTGGCGGGCGATCTGTATCCCGATCATGCTATCCGTTATCGGCAGCGGGCACGGGCATTTGCGCAGGATTTCCAGCACTGGTTTGCCGATGATGGCGCAGCGGTGCCGTTTGGCCGTTCCATGACCTATCGTTTTGCTCAGGGGGCGTTCTGGGCCGCCTGTGCTTTTGCCGGTGAAGAGGTGTTACCGTGGGCACGGATCAAAGGACTGTTGCTGCGGCATTTACGGTGGTGGGGGCAGCAGCCGATCTGCGAGCGTGACGGTGTGTTATCCATCGGTTATGGCTACCCCAATCTGTTGATGTCGGAGGCCTACAATGCACCGGGTTCGCCTTATTGGGCACTCAAGACATTTCTGGTGCTGGCACTGCCGGAGCAGCATCCGTTCTGGCAGGCCGAAGAGGAGTCGCCGCAGGCGCTCGACCGGGCACGGGTGGTGATGCCGGCATCCGGATTTATCGGTCGTCGTGGCCCGGCCGATGCAGTATTGCTGACCGGAGGCCAGGATGGCTGCGAGCATCGCGGTTGTGACGCCAAATACGCGCGCTTTGCGTATTCTTCCGCGCACGGGTTTTCGCTTAGCAGTGATGCCAATGGTCCGGAGCGACCCGACTACAGTGCTCTTGATTCCGGTTTGATGGTGTCCCGCGATGGGTTGAGTTATCTGTCCCGCAGTCGTATCAGTGAGGCCGGTATCGATCAGGGCATGGCGTATGGCTGCTGGCAACCGGATGCTGAACTGGAAATTCGCAGCTGGGTGGATTTTGCCTCGCCCGGCTGGCACATCCGTCTCCATCGGATTACCACATCGTCTACGCTGCAGGTGGTGGAAACCGGTTTTGCGGTTGATCGCAATGGGGATGGTCATCAGACGCCGGTTGACTGGATTGAATCGATGGATGGTTTTGTCCGGATACGGACATTATCCGGTATTTCGGCGTTGCAGGATTTAAATGGTGAACGTGAAGGTATGATTGTGCGGGCTGCGCCGAATACCAACCTGCGTTTTCCACGGACATTTATTCCGCGTTTGAATGCGACAGTGAGCGTTGGGAGCCATTGGTTGGTGACAGCGGTATTTGCGACCGTAGACGTGCGACAGGAAGCAACGGCCGCGTTGGAGATCCCGGAAACAGTGGCAAGGTTTTGCCGTGAACATGGGATTATGATATTGAAGGCTTGAATAACTGGTTTGGAACAAAAGATGCCGGACTCTGAGCAGCAGAACAAACGCAAAAGCAGTCATGATGTACGCCCCGGACGCAGCAAGGTCACGCTGCGGGAAATTGCAGATGCTGCCGGTGTTTCCATCAGCACCGCATCACGGGCCATGAGTGGTGCGCCCGGTATTTCTGAAGCGGTGCGCCAAAAAATACAGTCCACCGCCGAACGGCTGAACTTCGGCGAACAATCCGGTTCTGCCTGTGAAATCACGGTGCTGACGATGGTGGATGTGGACGTAGAGTCCGAACATTTTATGCAGGGAGTGATGACCGGTATTCGCTCCCAGTGCCAGCAATTTGGTATCACGCCAACTATTTCAATGGTGGGCTCTGGAATGGCACTGCCTCCGCACCGGTCAGACAGTGATGAACCCGTCACCAACGGTTATGTGCTGCTGTCATTTCAGGACGAGTCTCTGATTCAGCGTCTTACCGAAGATGGTTATCCGGCTATCATTATTAACGGCATCGATGCGCTGATGCGTCTGGATGCTGTGGCACCCGCCAATCGTATGGGTGGATACATCGCGGTGCGGCATTTGCTTGAACGGGGGCATCGGCGGATTCTGAATTTGACCTTTTCCCAGCGTCTGACCATTCGTGATCGTCAGGCCGGCTATCATAAAGGTCTCAAGGATGCCGGAATTGAAGTCGACGACGACCTCGTGGTGGAGTTGGACGCGATGCGTACCGAAGCCGCTTACAGTGCGGTCAAAGCCCGGTTGCAGGCGCGTGGTGGGGCTGATTTTACGGCTATTCAATGTTGTAACGATGGCAGTGCCTTTGGGGCCACTGCCGCCATTCAGGAAGCCGGGTTACGGATACCTGAAGATATTTCCATTATCGGTTTTGATGATGTTCCCACTGCCGCCATGGCGGCCTGTCCATTGACCACGATCCATGTGGATCGCGAAAAAATAGGTGCCTGGGGGTTGCGACGCTTGTTGGAACGGATCAAGCATCCGGACATGACCGAAACCTATACCGAATTTGCCGTCAGACTGGTTGAGCGGGGCTCTACCGGACCGGCAAAATGATCACCTCAGGTCTCCAAAAACCCACCCTGTGAGTCATCACCGTTGGTGCTCAACGGCTTCTGACGGGGTGTTGCCATCCGCATAGAAAACCCTATCTGCCGATTGTGAGCGGACCGGCGGGTCCCCGCAATCGAACGATTTCAGGATTGGCGGACGTTCATTTCCCCCACATGATGGCTGGAAGCTGATCGCATGACTGTGTGTCGATTTGCTTGAGGCCAACCTGTTGTGTTCTACGTAAGAACGCCAGGTTGAACCGATCAACCGGCCCAAAGTGAACGGGCCCTTTTTTAAGGGATGTTGGACAATGGCAAAAAAGATATTGAGGCAACTGATAATACCGGCTGCGGTTCTGCTGTTAGCGGGGGTAGAAAGCGCAGTGGCAGAGCCAAATTGGGCAGCACTGGTCGGTACAAATTATTTTACCCATCAGGATGATGGTTGCATCGCGACGGGCAAATATGCCGGTAAACATAAATACGCTTCCCGATTGTGGAATATTCCCAGTGGTGAAAGCTGGGAGCAGGCCTGCGCTGAAACACCCATGACCCTGGCGGGCCGCACGTATGAATCGCCGCATGAGTGTGTAAATACTGGTATTACCGGCATTTGGGGAGAGTGGTATATCGCCGACAGTCAGTGCGAGGATTTTCCGCTACCTTATGCCCGTGGTGTGGATGATGAGTTAAGGCGTGAAGGGCCGTTATCCGGCTATGTGGATCTGCATACTCATCTGATGTCCCACCTCGGTTTTGGTGGGGTTATTTTCCACGGTGAACCTTACGGCGACCCGGAAACAGCACTGGATTATTGTCCGAGTCATGATGGTGAGTCTCATTCTGGAGGGCATTCCAGGGTGGAGGCTATTTTGCAGGATGACATTTTGGGTGCGGCCTTTAACACGGCCCGTCATGATAACGAAGGTTATCCAAACTTCCCTTACTGGCCGGCTTATAACGGCTATACCCATCAGACTATGTACTATGAGTGGGTCAGACGTGCTTATCAGGGTGGGCTGCGGGCCATGGTGGTACTGGCCGTGAACGGCGATTACATGTTTGGAGCCACCGATAACGGCCTGCCGGATATTATCAAAGGCATTCCCATTGCCAGTGATCCGGTACTGGATTTAAACGATATGGCGACGCTGCGACGCCAGACCGAAGCCGTCTTTGACATGCAGTCGTGGATAGATGCCCGTAACGGTGGTGTCGGTAAAGGCTGGTTTCGCATTGTGACTTCACCGGAACAGGCCAGAGAAGTCATCGCTGCGGGTAAACTGGCTGTCATTCTGGGCAGTGAGGTGGACTATCTGCTGGATTGTCGTGAGGACAATTGTGATACCAGTGATATGGAGGCTGGTATTGATGAACTTTATGACATGGGCCTGCGCTATATTTTTCCGGTTCACCTGAAAACCAATGGGTATGGTGGCGCTGCACTGTATAACATTCTGGCCAGTGGTGATCGTTATGATTGTCCTCATTACGGCCAGGATTGTAACGTGCAGGGATTGACCGAAGCCGGGCAGATGCTTATGAAAACCCTGATGCGCAAAGGCATGTTGATCGATCTGGGGCACATGTCGGCACGGACCATGGCAGATGCCCTGGATGTGGCCGAGCAAGAAGCTTATCCCGGGATCGTGACCGGTCATACCGGGTTGTATGATATGGCCAATGGCGATAATCGCCATGAGGGCAATCCGAGTGGTCGTGAATTGCAGCGTATTGTTAACCTGGGCGGCATGGTCGGGCTGATTCCAGGGCAGGGTAATCTCAATCAGGTCGGTGAATGGCGTAATGAGGATGGCAGCTACATCGCTCATGCCTGTGGTGCCAGCAGCCAGACTTTTGCCCAGTCCTATCAATATCTCCTGCATCTGCTGGGTGATGCCGTTTATGATGGGCGGATTACCGTCGGCACCGATTTCAATGGTTTTGCCCATATGCCCGGGCCGCGTTTTGGGGCTGATGCCTGTCCTGGTGGACATACTGGTATCGCTCAGCCTGATTCCACCCGGGTACACTACCCGTTCGCCACGGATCCGGCGCTAATCCCTGCTGCAGAAGCAAATACTAATGGGGTATTCGGAAAATATCAGTTTGCTAACCGGACATATGACTATAATACTGACGGTGCGGCTCATATTGGACTGATGCCGGACTTTTTAGAGGATCTGCGTCAGCAGGGCCTGAAGCGATCTGATCTGGAACCATTGTATCGTTCTGCTGACTACTTGACGGTCATGTGGCAGAACGCGGTTGATCACAGTGTGCTGATCAGTCCATAAATCCGTATATCTGATAAACCGTTGCTTAACCAGGCTGGAATGCGTGTCTGGTTAAGTGTTTTGGTGTTGGTGACAGGGTCGCCGAGAGGCAGACCGGGAGGATGATATTTGAATCATTTTTGGCGTTTGGCAATCACTCTGTTGGGCCTGTATTTCGTTGTTGTGCCAGTGCAGGCAGCCCAGTTAACGGCGCAGCAGCGTCTATTGGCCGATCAGATCATCAGCATTTTTGAAAATAACACACCAGAGTTGCAGTATGGATATGCCGAAGTATTGGATGATGGTCGTGGCATTACCGCCGGTCGAGCCGGTTTTACCTCCGCGACCGGAGATATGTTTGAAGTGATTCAGCGTTACAGCCGCCTTCGTCCCGATAATGCTCTGGTGCCGTTTTTGCCACGTCTGCAACAGCTGGCAGAATCGGAAGATGGCAGTGTCGAAGGGTTACAGGGGTTGTCGCAACGCTGGGCAGATGCCAGCCAGAGTCCGGTGTTTCGTCAGGTTCAGGATGACGTGGTCGATGAGCTGTATTTTCAGCCGGCCATGGAACGGGCATCGGATCTGGGGGCCGAACTCCCTCTTACTCTGTTGGCTCTTTATGATGCCATTATCCAGCATGGTGAGGGCGATGATGCCGATGGACTGCCTGCCATGATTGCCCGTACCACGGCGAAACTGAATGGTACTCCGGCTGAGGGCGTCGATGAACGACGCTGGTTAAAAACGTTTCTGAAAATCCGCAAACAGGTTTTGCGGCATCCGGCCAATCATGAAACACAAGACGAATGGTCTGAATCCATTGGTCGGGTGAATACATTGATGCAACTGTTGAAACAAGGTAATACCGATCTTCATACGCCACTTAAGGTATCAACCTGGGGTGACGCCTTCATATTGCCGGCCCAATAGATTTTCCACTTAAAGGAGTTGTAACTGTGTGGATCGTTTTTGCCATTGCGGCTGCGTTCTTTTTTGGTCTTCGCGGGATTCTGTATCAGCGTTTTTCACGTCAGGGCAGTGACCGCCATCTGACGCTGCTGGGTGTGTTTATGACCGGATTCGTAGTCAGCCTGATAATGATGCTGATGACCGGGCATCGGGTTCAGACGCCGGCCGGTATCTGGGTAGGACTGGCCATGGGACTGGCTTCTTACTTTGGCAATATGGCGTTATACCGGGGATTTGCCACCGGCAAAACCTCGCTGGTGGGGGTGCTGGCCGGCACTATTCCATTATTTACCGTGGTATTGGCCTTTTTTATCTGGAATGAACGTTTAAGCGGGGTACAGCTGGCGGCATTTCTGGTGATTTGTTTTGGCATCTACATGATCCATTATTCCAATGGTTTATCTCTGAAGGGGCTGAAAGGTGCAGAATGGGGACTCGTTGCGGCCTTTTTCTTTGCCATGAATGATCTGCTGTCAAAACAGTCTACCTTATTGCACTCCGGTATCTTTGCCAGTCTGACACTCATGTTTGCTTCCGGAAGCCTGATGTTTGCCATCAGTTGGTGGCGCAGTCGTTCGGCCGAACGGGGAAAAGGTGTTGTTTATGCCAGCTATCTCAGCCTGCTTGCCGGAGTGGGTATCGGTATCATTAATGTTTCCGGCGTATTCATGATACTGAATGCGTTTAAGACCGGAAAAACCGGTCTGGTTTCAGCATTGACGGCCATGAGTATTCTGGTGATTCTGAGTTACAGTCGTCTGATACTGAAAGAAACCTTTGTGCGCACTGAGCTGGTAGGCATTGTGCTCTCCTTAATGGGGATCGTTATTTTGCGTTTGGGTGGATGACCCTGCATCTGTCCGATGGTATATGAGTGCGAATATTCACCGATGGATGATGAATCCACGGCCCGTTCAATATTGTTCCTTTCAATATAGCTTGCACCAATTGCATCAGAATTTGTTGTTTGCGTCATCATAGACAATCATGCAGAAAGGTCTGTGACCGGTCTATGGATCAAGTAGAACTATTGATTGATAGGGCGGTACTAAGGGATGAGTTATTCTTGCGAGTGATACGCCGTGTCCGGGATTGAACACTCCCGGCCTGTCAGCAACCTGTTGCCATTTGCAATTCGGGCAACATGAATACCATCTGGAAGGAAGCATGAAACAATTTTGGTTAATTATAGGCTTGGTATGGATGTTGGCTGGTTGCGGTAGCAGTGGTAATGATGACGGTGGACCGATTATTGTCATTCCCACACCCGATAAAAACCCGAATAAGCCGGCGATGAAATACTCCAATACAGGAGATAAATACCTGCCGGGCGTTCGGGCGGTTGTCGCACAGATTCATGACTATCTGGACACGCTGCCCGACTGCAACGGCGATTTGGCCGGTATGGAAAATGCCGATCTTTGCGATACCACCGAATATTCCATCCAGGATACCTTGTTTCCCAGCACCCGGAATACCCAAACAACCCGTGCATCGGCCACTCATCCAATCACAGTAAGTTCAGAAAGCACCCGATCCACCTCTGATTCAGGTGTTCCGCAGATACTGATCATTGATTCGGGCGTCGAGAGTGCTGCGCTGAGGTATCAACAGCGTATGCTGGCCATGTATGAATGGGTGACCACCAAAGACAACGGCGTCGTTCACAGCGGTTATCGGAATACTACGGCTACGGTTAAAACCTCTCCGGCCAGTTTTCATATTCGCGCGGCTATCCTGGGTCAGAGTGATGCGTTTGTGCCTTCTACTGAGCTGACGCGCGAGCTGGATCGGCAAAAATTTACCAAATTACCTTCTGATCCCGGTGACATTGTTCATGGCGCGGTAACGCTGAATCTGCTGGCAGACTATATTCCGGAGGCACAATTTGTAACACTGGCATCGTTAAGTGAAATTGTATTTCCAGATGATGTTGCCTGCAGTTTCGACGGCGCAGTCATAGATAATTATGTGAACGATGCCATCAATACTCTCAATTCCATTATCCGCCGTCATGGTATCGACTACATTAACTTGTCCGCAGGTCTGACCTCGCAAAATATCAATCAAAAGCTATATGACGATTGTGGAGTGACGGCCACGGAGCAGGACATCGTTCGATTGCATGTGGCGTATGGGAAAATTCTGGCAGCAATGGCCGATAAAGCCATATTGGTTCAGGCAGCTCCGAATAGTACGGGTTATCCGGTGACCACCTCAAAGGATGGTCGGTCGAGTCATTCGACATATTATTCTGATTGTATGGAGATTGGTAAGCGCCTTCGGACCGGATACTTCGCCCAGAGCTATCGGGGGGAGAACGACGGTGCATTGCCCATACTGCCGTCGGAAGGTGCAGGTTATAGCAGCGGATATGATGAGTTGTTTTTGTCTTCACAACTGGCATTCAAAGGTTGTGTTGATGGCTATTTCAATACCGGCTGGCGTGACGGGCTGGCTGATTTACCTTCTTTTGGTGACTACCCGATATTGTACTCACAAGATGGCCTGGCGGCGGGTCCGATGTCATTTTTAACTACCTCGTTTATCAATGGTGTAGGTATTGCCTATATAGAGTACATTGCCCGGGATAAAGGTCTCAGTCGTCCCGCAGCACTTCAGGCTGTCAAGGAGCGCAAGGTTAATGTCGATACCCCCTGGCTGATGGACCCCATGCGTTACGCAGAGATGCCGGTGTGTATTGATTTTCCCGAAGCCTGTGAAAACTGGGACAGTTTTACCTATGAACCATAAATGTCATCTTCAATGTAGGTCTCTGGGAAATGTTAGGTAGTCGGTAAATCCACCGCTGGACAGGTTTGATCGGTATGGCAATTCGCTTGATGTTGTGCTTTCGAACAGTCCGGATTCATCATTATCGTCGTGCATACGCTATGCATATTGCCTGATTAAAAGTAGAAGCTGCTTTCTGTTAACCTGAAAACCACATAGATCTCCCTAATTATTGACAATTGATCCATATGATCCTGCTGTTTACCAATATGGTTGGGAGTATGGGTTTATATTACTGTTCAACTAATCAGGATATATTCCTGGCTCTTATGATCAACCTATAAAAATACTTGTTGGGTTGAATATCTATTTGATGCAAACCATTTTCTTAAATTTATAGCCTATCTTCTGATGCATTTTTGCCTGTTATATTAGATGCGAATCATATTTGTCCTGATAGCTTATGAAAAACTTATGTAGCTAAATATTATTTTGAATGCATTTGAGTATGTTTGGATACGTATTTAATAGGTACTTTTGAGTGGATAAATATCATTCAATTGGTACTTTGGTATGACCTACGTCGGGCGTGATTGATTCCTCAATGAATAATGTAAGATACTAGTAAGCATATTAAAAATATAAAATAAAAACTCCAGTTGAAGTCGATTTTTAATTCTGTTGTTGTACATGTTTTGTCCTCAGAAGAAATCGTCAAATTCAGTTTTACTAAACTGTCGGTTAATTACTTACCTAAGGTAAAAGGAAAATTACGATGATAAGTCATACTAAATGCCTCAAAAAAACAGACTATTTTTATCCTGTCTATAGATTTTCGTCTCGCTAAAATTTCCTGAATTTTCCTCAAAGAGTGGTTTTCCTTTTCTTTTTTGAAGAGGCGGGATCCTGTGTCAAAAATAACTTGCAAGGAACTATTAATGAGCAAACTAATATCGATATGTGCACTTGGAAACTTACTGATGGTTTCTGCTTTTAGTTATTCTTATGGAGTAGGTAACTATAAGAATGAGGGCGGTCAGTTTATCTCGGGAGTCCAGGAGGTCGTCCAGGACATTGAAGCTTATGCCAATCAAACACCGGATTGTACAACTAGTTATAATCCATGGCATCAAAATGCTGATCGATGTGATGTTCAAACATATACGGTTAGCAAGGAGATCTCTTCCAGAAAAAAACCTCATGAAAAAATGGTCGCTGCCAGTGAAGGACAACGTATTCTGATCCTTGATACCGGTATGGCTGAGTCGGCAATAAGGTATCCAAACAGAGTATTGGAAATGTACCAATGGGGAGATTTGAGTTGGTCGGGCAATCAGCCCGAATTGAATTATGTCCAGTCAACTGCAACGGTGACCATGCGCAAGGGATTATTTCATATAAAACGGAATATTTTGGGTGAAAGCGATAATTTTGTACCTTCGACAGAGTTATCCCGACAACTGAATTTTAGCCTATTGGAACGGTTTACCGGCGGCTCAGATGTTGGCGATGTTCACGGCGATATCAGTTTGAATATGCTGGCTGACTATAATCCCAATGCGCAGTTTGTGTTGTTGGATACGATCAAGTTTAACGATGCTGAGATGCTTTGTTCCGAGGATAAGGTAAATGCATATGCCGATGTTGTGATAGAAAAAATCTCCAGCCTTATTGACGAGTTTGGCATTAGCTATGTTCATCTCTCATCGGGGATCACCCGCTCGTTTTTTGCAGCTAAGGTTGACTCTAAATGTAACGATCTTGGCTGGTACAATCGTTATACCTTAACAACAAAGCTTCATAAGGCTTATACAAAAATTCTGGAACAGACAGCATCAAAAGCGATGCTATTTCAGGCATCAGTTGGTTCACCAAGTTACTCTTTGGTGGCCGACGATGGAGAGTACAGCGAATACTACTCGGATTGTAAAACGATACCTTATCGCTTGAGAAGTGGTTTTCTGGCGAAAAATGATATTCATATCAACCCACGTATTTCTGATTCTGGAACAAGCTATGAAACTGCCAGAAACTATCTTTCTATTGGTCAAAAAAGAAATAAGAACTGTAACGATATCTATTTGAATGTTGGCTGGGAAGAGAGCTTTGTTGATTTCCCGTCATTTGGTAATGCCCCGGTGTTGTTTAGTGCGGATGCAATTGGAGCGGCACCAATGAATTTTATGTCGACCTCGTTCATAAATCCGGTTGCTCTCAGTTTTATAAACTCCAAAGCAAATGGAAAAGCCTATTTTGCCCGTAATTCCATTTTGGAATCGATTCGCCAGCAGGCAATGAGCAACTCACCTTCCCTGGTTTCACCAATGTTATATAAAGATTTTATGGTTTGTAAGGATTTTCCGGCCGCCTGTATCGGTTGGGACCAATTCAGATATGGTCAGTAAATGAGGGAACATATGAAATACAAGATAATCATACCAGCCGTTCTGGTGGTGGCATTAGGAGCTTCGGCAATTTTCTGGCTGCAATCAACATCGCTGTCAGAGAAAAATCGCCCGGAAGATGTCAATGTCAGTTTGGAAACACCTTCGATCCAGGTGCCCGTTATAGAGCAGGCCACTAACGCTGGCGATGCGGAAATTTCACGGGTATCAAAGAATGATTTGGGTGATACACCTGAAGCAATTGACAGCACGAAAAATGATCTTCAAGCGTTGTCAGTTCAGGAAAAAGTTTCAGAGCTTGTCAGCGAATATTTTTTACTGAGTAACAAACCTCTCAAGAAAGATGATCGAGAAGAGATCATTGTTTCGCTGGCTAATGATCCTGATACCGTTGAGTTTTTTGAGACAGTTTACAGTAGTGGTATTACCGAGGAGAGCGAACTTGCCGGTCAACAGGCTGAGATTCGGGTACTGGGTGTTATGGTACTGGAACAGGTTCAGAAAGACGGTGATGAGGAACCCATTCTAAGGGCCATTCGGGGGGTTAACAGCCGACTTTTGGATCAGGACAAAACCAAGGGGATCAATCTTGACCTGCGTGACCTTGTCAGTGCCTGGTCCTCAAATCGTTATGAACGAATCCTTCAAAATCCTACCGATGAAATTGCAAAGCTGGGCAGCCAGACAGGAGATCTGGATGAACTGGCAAATGGATTTCTGGCGGGGATGACATCCCATGTACCCAAAGAAACCTTATGGCCATTTTTAAGGGACCACGTGATTTCTTTGTATTCTGCTAATCAAAACAACACTTGATAAAGGAGGGACCAATACAAGAAAACTGAAGTTTTAATATAGCCATTAAACGTCGTTTTTTTCAGTGCGTGTAATAATTGAAGGTACATGGAAGTGATAGGTCAGTTGACTTGGTTTCATGTACTACAAACATTATTTGGGGTCACGAAACTGATATGACTATACGAAACCCATCATCCCACTGGGATCAGTTGACATATTAATATGGTTTCTACTGATGAGGGGTTAAAGCTGGGTGTTCATTCTCTATTTCACGGCTCTACGAATGGCAGGCTGAAAGCTGCCAAGGAAGCTGAGTGTTGCGAGTTAGAGAGTGCGTTTGGCTTAAAGTTAATATCCAGGATGAATAGGTCAGTTTTTGACGCAATGATTCTGGTCGTTCATAAAGTTCGAATTTCGATGATGCATTTGTTAAAAAAGGAAATGACAATGAAAAAAATTCTAATGTTAGTCACTCTTGTGCTTCTGGGTCAGTATGCTTTTGCGATTGACTATAGCAACCCCAATGACCCTGTGTATAAACCGACCGAAAGTACCAACCGTTGTAATGAGTTTGTTGGAGATACCGCTGCAGAATGTCAGGATTATAATCGTCAGGCTGCAGCTGCCGGTTGTGTTGGTTTGACTGATGAAGCGCTAGCGATTCTGGCTAATAAGAACCTGATTGCTGGATGTATCTTTAAGGACTTCAAATTGCAATTTACCTTTACCTGTAAATGCGGTTGTTTCCATCCTTCAACAGATATTCTGACATCTGCCGGGCAGACTTCTGTCGACAAAATTGTGGCAGCTCCGGACATGTATGACGTTCATGGTTTCACAGCCGAAGGTCAATACTCCAACCTCTATAATGAAGTCTATGATGTTACCCGCGGTGACAACCTTGAGCCGCTGGTTGCAATCAGTGCGGGCGGGCGTGATGTGAAGGTTACTGCCTCTCACCCCGTGCTGGTATTGGCAAACGGCGATAGCGAAATTACTGTTGTGAAAGCCAAAGATCTTGATCCGGCTTTGCATCAGTTGGTGCTGGCTGGTGGCGATGCGGTTGTAATTGACTCTCTGGACAAAAACGTTCCTTATTATGGCCGTGTTTACAACTTTTCTACCGGTACTGAAGAAAGCGACATGGCAGATCATATCGTATCTGCAAATGGTTTGCTGATGGGTGATCTGTATCTTCAGAATACACTTGGAAAAGAAGCTGCTGCCATTCAGGCTCGCCAGTAATTCGTCAGGCTTTAAGCCTTCTTAAGATAATGCCGACAGCTATCGCTGTCGGCATTGACTTCCCATATTGAAAGATAAGTCGACAACAGTCGATGAGGCGAGTGATATGTCTTTAAAAACAATAATCGGTAGTTCTTGTCTACTACTGGCGTCTTATGGTGTCGCTGAGAAGATAGTAATTATCGATACCATAGCGGATATCGAAGTTCAGTATACGGATTTTTGGAGTGGAGATTTCGATGTTAAGGCGGGCCGTTTTGCATACGATTTCAATTGGGCAATTGACACCAATGGAGCAGTTGGTGGTTGTCCACTAGTGACCAAAAATTTCGAATTTTTTGGTGCGGATCAAACTCAAAATGGCGTTATACGACCAAAGCTGAAATTTGTAAATCTGAGCTGGAAAGGTTACTGGCAAAATTATTTGGATGTTCCGATGATGAATGTTCGGCTCCAGTATGATAACCAAGTGGGTAATACTGTTCAGGTCTATCACTGGATCCCTATCAAACAGTATATGCCTTACCTCCGTACCGAAGGTGACATTTGGTACGCTGATGCTGAAGCAAATCTGTTGCTTGAACTGCCTGAAACCCACTTTACGGGTGGGATATCCAATATTTCTGTCGGCGTCTGTAATTTGATAGGCGGGTTATCAATGACCCTTGATGATGTACGTCTCGGTTTAAAAGACGGTAACTAAACGCGGTCATCCAATAATAAAGGAAACAAATCATGAAAAAAAAATTATTCATGTTGTCCCTTCTGGTGTTGTTTTGCTCTGCGAAAGTAACAGCACAGGAGATGATCAATTGTACAAGTATCGCAAATGTCAAAACCCGGTGTACTGTCGATCAACAGGCAGAGTTGGGCTATGAAATTACCTCAATGATTGGTGGTAGAGAAATTATTGAATCCACTGAATTTTCGGTTGATTATCTGCTCGATTGTCGTAACTCACCTATCTATCTTTCTTTGGTATCAGGAACGGGCAGTGCCACATTGATCAATGATGGTTCCGTACATACTGCTGTTGTATATGGCAAGGATACGCTGAAAGTCGTCGATACTAACCCATCAGATACTTATCGTCGTTACTATCAACAAGTGTGCAGTCTTGATATTCAGGATGTTCGCGTTCTTCCGTCACAGGATGCAATTGATCAATGGGCCTATGACGCCATTGATCAAGCAGATGATATTGAAAAAAGTCTGACATTATATGAGCTGGCTGCGGAGTATATACATTATCGCGATTGGAGTATCAGTAAGACGGAATTATTGCTGACGGAAGTTAACCGGAAAGTGACTTATTTTGAGAATCGTTGTAATCGTGGTGATGCAGCCGCCTGCAGCGCCAAGGCACATTTTCAGGTTGTGGCCAATTCACTTCAGGCTCGCCTGGACAGTGATCCATCAACCTTACCTCCAGTAGGTGCAGAGAGTGATGTATTACTGAATTATTATAAAGAAGATTTGATCGCAGAAGTCGCCATTGGCCGGGAAATGCTTGAGCGATTTGAAGAGTGGGAAATTGCCATCAATGAAGAGCTGGACGACATTTTACTACAGATTCCAGTTGAGATAGGAGGCTAGGCAATGAGCAGGAAATTATTGCTGTTATTTTTGGGGATAACGATATCTGGCACTGTGATGGCAGACATGTTAGATACCCGTGAAAAAGCGGTTGTTGCCAAGAAAGTCGAAATTAATCAGGTCAACGCAGCCCTGGGTCAGTACGCTAATGTGAAAGATCAATACTTTTATGGTAGCCAAGGGCTTATCAAACGAAACCAGGCATTCTTCACTCAGGTTTCTGCTTGGATCAATAACTGGAAGCAAGGTATGGAGCTTGCCGATGTGGGCCGTTCCGGCCAGATCCCTGGGGCAATGGTTGAGATTGAAACTCTGATTCGAAATCAGCGTATTGCGCTCGACAGTTTGATCGCCCAAAGTCGCCAGATTCAGAATATTGGCGGGGATTCCATTTCCCAGGCTGAGGTTGTCACTGCGTTGCCGGTTAATTTGCTGTCAGAATACCCAGGCATTGCAGAGGGGGTTGTACAGTATGGTCAGATATTGAATAACAGCGTGGTGGATATTCGTAATCTTGCTGCTGATTCCATTGCTGAACTCGAACAGATTTATCACTACAGCCCGCGTGCATTACGAGCGAAATTGAAATCAAATCTGACGGCCCATGGAATACCCATTACAGATGCGTTGGCCAAATTTGATGATCTCGTTTTGTACGAAGCCGAAATTGAACCTCTGTTGCTGGAGCTGGAAACCGTTGAAAATGCGATTGATGCTTATGCATTAGAATTTGCCTGGTTCCAGGCGAACAGCGAGCTGGAACGCGGACAACAGCTGTGTGCGGATGTGCAGGCCAAAATCAATACCTCATCTGTTTCTTCTGCCAGAGCACAAAAAGCCAGACAGAGACAAACCAGCCTCTGTAATACCATGGTTTCACTGGTGGATGGACTCGCCAATATCGGATTGAGCAAGGCAGAAATGGCCTATGAATACGGTCAGATGAATAACTATATGTATGCAGAGCAGTGTCGTGAGGTGGAGTCGTCTGTAGATTGTGAAAAGCTGGCAGTGTTACGTGGTATTTCCTATGACTCAATGATGTCAATGACTGATGATGAACTCAGGTTTTATGAGCTGGGTTGGTCCAATCTGCAGAAAGCAAACTAAGGAGTCATAGCTATGAAACACCGGATAAAGAAAACAGTTATCGCGTTGGCGATTGCTGCAGGAACAATGGTGCCGGCTTTGTCATGGGCGGCGTCGAATTGTAGCGATGACGACATAATTGAGAATCGTCTGCCAGCCATTTCCTTTGTACCATTTTCCAGAACCAACCCGGAAACCAATCTACCCTACGATTACAACGATACCATTGAGTTAACCCTCGAAGATGGATCGACCAAAACCGTCAATGCTCTGGAATATTTGGACGAACTGGATGACACCGAATCTTCCCTGAATGCCTGGGGATATTCGTTACGCAAGGACGGCACCCCGACCATTTCTCAGTTGAATTATTGTTTTGAGTCGTTACAGGACCAGGCCGGACTGATAGATGAGCAGATTCGGGAAGAGCATCCAGGCAATATGATGGATGATCTCAGCTGGAAGGAAAAATGGGACCTCATTAAAGCGGCTTATGAGCAACAGACTCCTTCCTGGGATGACCTTTATGCTATGGCTGATGATGAAGACTACGAAGTGTATTTGCCGGAAGTACCTAAATACACTGCGCCAACGGTAACCTTTGAGCCCAAGCCTATTGAGTTCAGTAAAGAAAAGACTCACACATTCTATACTGGCTCCATGAAAGGCTTTTCGGTAGGCATATTTCCATATTATAAATTTGGTGCCAACAAAGTGGAGGCCGTTGCCGAAGCCGGAGTGAAAGTGGATGGCAGCCTGGCAGGACAGTGGACCGGTAATATTGCTACCGTAAAACTGCATGGCCGTTCACCGGGTACTGGTCCTATGAAGGTGGATTTTACCGCCAGTGCTTTGGATGGAAAGATTACCTGGAATAAGCCGCTGGTTGAATACGGTTCATTGCGTTACGAGGATTCGATCAAGGATGGTATCACCAAGTCCGTCAAATACCGATTCGCGGTCGGACCGATTCCCATGAGCGCGGAGTTGGGTATGTCCGGTGAGGTTGGGTATCGTTGGGGATTCGAGTTGTATGCACTACAGGTCGGTGCCTGGACAGGCCCATGGGCAGCACTGGATGCCTGGGCTCAGGTAGGTGTTGATGTCTGGATTGGTGGTGCAGGTGTGGGTGGTCAGTTAACGATTGCGCACTATAGCCTGACTTTACAGGGCAGCGGTCAGTTTGAGTGGGTAGAGGAACCGCAGATTCGCTTCCAAATAGCCGCTTTGTCAGATTTGAATCTGCTGAGTGGTGATATCTACGCATTTGCCTGGGTCAAGTACCCAAGTCCAACCTGGAAAAATCCGTTCAGGCTCAAGAAAAAAGAGTGGCGTCACTCATTCTTCAGCTGGACCGGATATCATAACCAGGGAACGTTGTTTGACTATTCCGCTGTTTACAACCGTTATGGTCTGGTCGCTCACGGAGATCTTTCCATTGAAGACATTGCAGAGGTGGATATCGTCAATCGGGAGGCGGCGATCGAGCAGGCTGAGATGGATGTCGCTCAGCAAGCTCACTACCTGGCACAGTCGGTTTATAACATGTTGAATCAGAATGATTCTCGAAATATTCCTCAGGTTGCCGGTCAAGTTGTTTCCGCTTCGGAGACAACTCGAGCAAATATTGATGAATATTGGCAGTTAATGAGCGAATGGATTGAGCTATGAAAAAGACGCTGGTTACAGCAACAGTTTTGATTGCTGCTGTTACCGGCGCTTTCCTGTACCTCTCCTTTGCGGAGGAGAGGAACTCAGGAGCGTCGGTCGCAATGACACATCCGGATAAAGCACCGTCAGATGGTCAGTCATCGGTTTCCGAAAACGGACAAATGCCAATGGGTCTGACGTTGTGTCAGAGTGATCCGGCAACCTATGATTATCAGTATTCGAGTCATGGACAGTATTTTGACCAGATGCAGGATTCCCAGTCGAATGAACTGATTCTGGAAGCATCAGGCAGTGTGACCGTTAGTTGTGAACCCTATCGTTCCGGGTATCAGCAGATCTGGTATTTTTCACCCGCACAATTTTCTCAGAACGGCCAGGGTATGTTTACCAGAGTTGCCCGGCCTGAAGCCCTGATGCAGGGTGGTTTGGCCGTACTGGTTTCTTTGACAGAAGACTTCCAGATCGAGGAGTTCACCACTGGCGAATATGACACCATGAGTCTGCACCTGGTAAAAGATATTCTGAACTGGAGCCGGTTTACCAAAGGTGAAGGGATGACCTGGCAGACCGAAGAAATGGATATCAATGGCATGTCTGAAGTCCAGTATAAGGTCAGTGCTACCCGGCCGGATGTCATTGTCCGTAAATATCGGCGTTATCCGAAAAAGGCACCGTCGGTAGCCTATCGTGATGATCATCCTTTTGTGACGGTGTCTGATGATAGTGTGGCAGAATACATTTTTCATCAGCAATATCTGCAGTCAATCAACAGTCGCTATACCTTTATCTTCAAAGATCAGACGAAAACATTATCGACGACTCAAACCGTATTTGCACTGAATAAGTCAGATCAGTTGCTGACAATACCGGACAGCGCTCTGGCATTTGGCAAGGTTTATACCGATAACCTTTCCTCTGATATTTCTATCGAGCGAAATGATCGCCTTACTCAGCAAAAAGCTTTGGGTACGGATAATTGGGATACCTTGCAGGACCGTTTTGCCTATATGTCTCAGGACCAGATGGCGGATATGTTTTTAAAACTGCGGGCATTGTTTCGTTTACAGCCGGAAACCATCAGTGTTGCGGGTCAGTGGCTGCTACAACATCAGCCCGATGATGTGTCGTTTGCGCCTGTGGCCATGGCATTGGCACAGAGCGGAAACACCCTGGCCGTTGAAGCGCTGGCAAACAGTGCAACAAAGCATGATCAACTAAGTGCCAGACGCTACCTGCTGGGGCAGGTAGGACTATCGACTGATTCGACAGTCGCTGTGGATGAAATACTCTATCGGTTAATCGAACATAATACGGGTGAGATTCCTCAACTTGCCAAGCTTGCATTGGCTAATATGTCTGCGACCACGAAGGCACAGCAGCCTGAACGCTATCAGAATAACTACGAATATGCGGTTGCGGATCTTCAAAAGGCCAAGTCTGAACGGGAAATCATAAATGCGCTGCATGTCATTTCCAATTTTGCAGCAGAGCATAATCTTGAGTTGGTTAGACCTTATCTTGAGGGTGATCGCCCGGCGCTTAAAATGGCGGCTTATCTGGCATTACGGCAGGTGCCGGGTAGGGCGGTTGAAGATATTTATATAAGTTCGCTCCATACCTCGCACAATGAAACTGAACAGTTGGCCGTGGCGATTGAGTTGAGCTTCCGAGAAGTCAGCGAGACGTCATTAAAATCGCAGTCAGAGATACTGAAGACCAGCCAGTCGGAAGAATTGAGATCGGTCTTACTGGGAAATCTGGCACTCGCGAAGGAAAAATATGGATGGATCAGGCCCTTGCTCACCAGTGTCGCTGAGCAGGATCCGGCAGAGGCTGTCAGGTTAAAAGCCAAAAGCCTGTTGTAATCAGAATCAACAAAAAATGTACGAGATGGAAGTAAACATGAAACGATTATTCCTGGCATTGGCCACTATGCTGTTATTGAATGGCTGCGATAGCGCGGATGATGACGATATCATTATCATCCCTCCCCCAGATGATAACCCGACCAAACCCACGCTGGAGTATTCCAATGAGGGAGATAAATACCTTCCGGGTGTTCGGGTTGTAGTTGCACAAATTCATGATTTTCTGGATACGTTGCCCGACTGTAACGATAATCCAGCCGGTATGGAAAATGCCGATCTTTGTGGCACAGAGACGTACTCCATTCAGAAGGTTTTGTTCCCTGATGTGGAAAATACTGGAGAGGTAAGTTGGTCATCATCACAAAAAGCGGTTAATAACGAAACAACCTCCCGTCAGGCAAATTCCGGGGCCGAACTCTCCAACCCAAAAGTATTACTGATCGATTCTGGTGTAGCGCCAGCCGCTCTGCGTTATCCTCAGCGTATGCTTGCGATGTATGACTGGGTATTTGAGACTCAGGATAATATGCTGCGGGTCGGTTATCAGCATACGACAGCTACTATTGAAACCTCGAAAGCTCGTTATCAGGTTCGTGCGGAAATTCTGGGAAAAACCGATGCCTTTGTGCCCTCCACAGAGTTAACGCGCGAGTTGGACAGAGCCCGGTTTGCAAAGTTACCGACTGATTTTAACGGTGATACTCATGGCAGTCTGACCTTAAATCTGCTGGCGGATTATATTCCGGCAGCTGAGTTCGTTACGCTTGACTCATTTGGGAAAATTGTATTTCCCGATGAAGTGTTATGCAGTCTGAATGATACCGTCATGGATAGATATGTAGATTACACAATAGGGATGTTGACCGATATCATCGAGCGTCATCATATTGATTACGTCAATTTATCTGCGGGTTTAATCAAGCAGGACTTTAAGGATAAGTTAATCGGTGTTTGTCGGCTGCAAAACTATGAAACCCAGGATGTTCTTCGGTTACAGCAGGCATATAGCCATATTCTGGAAGGACTGGCTGAACAGGTCATTCTGGTTCAGGCCGGTCCAAATGGCGCAGGGTATCGGATAACCACCTCAGAAGACGGGCAGGATCCCGAATCTGAATATTATTCTGACTGCATGGACATCGATAATCGTTTCCGAACCGGTTATCTGACTCAAAGCTATCTGAATGATGGCAGCCTGCCAGTATTGCCATCTGAAGGTGTCAGTTACACAAATGGTTATGACGATCTGGTCAAACCATCCCAGCTGGAAATCAAAGGTTGTCTAGATGGTTACTTTAATACAGGCTGGCGTGAAAATTATGCTGATTTGCCTTCGTTTGGACATTATCCCATTCTATATGGTGAGGATGGTACCAATGCGGGTCCAATGTCATCGATGAAAACCTCTTTTATCAGTGGTATCGGTATTGCCTATATAGAATACCTGGCCGACACCAACGATATCAGCCGTTCTGAAGCATTGCAGTCCCTCAAAGACCGTAAGGTCGATGCAGATACCCCCTGGCTGATGGATCCGATGCGCAATGGAGAATTGCCGGTGTGTGTTGATTTTCCCGAAGCCTGTGAAAACTGGGACAGTTTTTCACTGTATTAACGCGTGATGCCCGGTGGCAGCTGCCCGGCATTTGTCGGGTGGCTGTCAATCAAATGATCTTGGACGGATCAACTTATGTTTCGGCACGTCGTTTGTCGATTAATATAAAAAATTTCCTCAACTCTCGAAAGCTATGGGGCCTCTGAAAAATAGGCCATTTTTCAGAGGTTTCTTATAAATCTTTAAGCATCCAGACATCGCAACCGTTATGAAGGCTCTCGGCCAAAGGTGAATCCAATCGTTCGAACCCCATTTTTTGATAAAGCGCGATTGCGGCTGTCATATTCGTCAGGGTGTCCAAATAACAGCGTCGGTAGCCGGCTTGTCTGGCATAGTCCAGACAGTGTTCGACAATTGCTCTGCCGAGCCCTAAACCGCGCCCCTGTGGCAGGATAAACAATTTTTTGAGTTCGCAGATGTCGGTGCTGTTGTTGAGCGCGGCTATACCTCCGCCACCGATGATGGTTTTTTCCTGGCGGGCCACAAAATAACGGCTGTGGTATTGGTCCTGGTAGTGAAGGCTCATGGCTGAAACCTCGTCGTCAGATGGACCATAGCCCTCGCCAATGGCTCCGAATTCCTGTCCGACCTGGCGGATAATTGCAGCGATGGCTGCGTCATCGGTCGTTGATATGGGGTTAATTGAATGTTTGGTTGTCATATATTACCTATCGCTTTTTCCACTGCCTGCAGTGCATGAATGTGAGTGGTGTCAAACAAACGAGCACCGGTATCACTCTGGTGCACCAGCATACCGATTTCTGTACAGCCCAAAATTACGCCATTTGCCCCTCGGGCAGTCAGGTCATCGATAATGCGTAAGTACTGCTGCTTTGATGCCTGATTGATCTCTCCAAGACAGAGTTCCTGGTAAATAATGTCATGTACGATCTGGCGATCCTGCTGATTGGGCGTTATCACTTCAATACCATAACGGTCTGTCAGGCGTTGGCGGTAAAACGTCTGTTCCATGGTAAATGCCGTGCCCAGCAGGCCGACCCGTTGGATGTTTTCAGTACGCAATACTGTACCGGTGGCGTCGGCAATATGCAGCAGGGGAATCTGAATGTTCTGTTCAATCTGCTCAGCCACTTTATGCATGGTATTTGTGGCGATGATCAGAAAGTCCGCACCGGCAGCTTCTATGCTTTGTGCTGCAGAGGACAGGAGTTCTCCAGCCTGTTGCCAGTTGCCTGCCTGTTGCAGCGTTTCAATCACAGCAAAATCCACACTATTGAGGATAATCGCCGCGGAATGTAATCCACCCAGATGCTGACGCACCGCTTCGTTGATGATGCGATAGTAAGTGGCGGTACTTTCCCAGCTCATACCACCCAGAATGCCAATGGTTTGCATGGTTACAGTGGTCCAATGTTGGTTAAGGTTTCACTGAGTGCGGTGGCGATTGTCGATAAGGTTGCCTGTTCCTCTGAGGTAAACGGATGAATCAGGATCTTCTCAATCCCGTTGCGGTTCACCACCGCCGGCAAACTCAACACCACATCGTGCAGGCCATATTCTCCCTGTGGCATGACCCCAACTGGCAGCACGGAGTGTTCATTGATTTCAATGGCCTGAATGATTCGAAAAACGCTCGCAGCAATGCCGTGACTGGTGTTTTGCTTGAGGCGGAAGATTTCGTAACCGGCCTGACGTACCTCTTCCAACAGTTGATCGGGCTGGATGTTATCGATGCCATTCTGTTGACAGAAATAATCGATGGGCTGGCCTGCCACGCTGACCAGGCTCCAGGGCATAAAACAGTGACTGCCGTGTTCGCCGAGTATGTAGCCAAAGATATTCTTCGGATCGACGCCCACCCGGTCGCTGACCAGCTTCATCAGCCTGGCGGTGTCGATAATACAACCGCTGCTGATCACCTGATGCGGCTGGAAAGGTGTATTGGCAATGATGGAATATGCAGCAATGTCGCAGGGGTTGGTGACCACAATCAGGATAGCATTGGGCGAGTACTGATAAATCTGGCGGGCGATGTCGACACAAATCCGCGAGTTGACCTCCGCCAGCTCCAGGCGAGACTGCCCGGGTTTGATCTGCTGGCCGGCGGTGATCACCACCACTTCGGCATCCGCGAGCAGGGCATAGTTGCTGCCGGATTTCAGGGCGGTATTTTTACTGAACGTCAGCGCGTTGGTGTGGCCAAAATCCATCAGCTCACCACGTGCCCTGTCTTCGTTGCGGTCGAGCAGTACCAGCTCCCTGCAGCTGCCCAGGGTAAGTACGTAATCGCAGATACTGGTACCGACCATACCCGCGCCGATAATGCCAATCTTCATAGTTACTGTCCCCTGATGAGATGAGAGTGTGAAGTATTGAACGGTTGTCCGCTGGACTCAACCATCATTGCTGTTTTGAGGATGAAGGTGGTAGTGTGAACGCTTGTAAATGAACCGGAAACTGACATGACGAATCCATGGATAGAGTGGGTAAAACAGTTGCAGGCCTTGAGCCAGGCGGGTAAAGCTTATTCCAAAGACCCGTATGATTTGGAGCGTTTTGACAGCATTGCCGATATCTCTCACCAAATGTTTTCGCTGTTGAGCGGGGCACCGGTCGAGCAGGTTCAAAACCTGTTTATGCCTGAAACCGGGTATCCAACTCCAAAGATCGACTTACGTGCCGGTGTGATTCAGGATAACAAAATTCTGCTGGTCAGAGAGCGTGAGGATAACTGCTGGACCCTGCCGGGTGGTTGGGCTGACGTCAGTGAAACCCCTTCCCAGGGAGTGATGCGTGAAGTGTTGGAGGAATCGGGCTATGTGGTTGAACAGCCACGCCTGGTGGCCATCCGAGACCGGGCGGTTCATCCCTATGAGCCGGTATTTCCATTTCATATCTACAAGCTGTTTTTTATCTGCCAACTGGTTTCAGGGAAGCCGGCCATCAATACCGAAATCTCCGAAATCGGCTTTTTCGAAGCTGACCAGTTGCCGCCTTTATCGCGCAGCCGGGTGTTACCGGAGGATATTCAGATGATCTTTACGCATGCGCGTGAGTCTCTGCCGGTCACAGTGGATTAGGGCGCTGACATGTCGATTGAATTCCGTCCGTTGATGCTCGAGGATCAGGATCGACTATGGAGCTGGCTGCACATCGCCCTATGGGATCCGCCGCCAGCAGGGCTGCGCCCACGTTCGGTATTGCAGGATCCTGGTGTCAGTATTTATGCCGAGCATTGGGGTATGCCCGGAGATGTTGGTGTGGTTGCTATTGTGTCCGGCCAGGATGCTGGTGCCTGTTGGATGAGACTGTTGCCTGAAGGAGTGGGATTAGCCTATGTGGACCAACAGACACCCCAGCTGGGTATTGCCCTGGAGCCATCCTTTCAACGCCGGGGAGTGGGGCGACCAATGATGATGGCGGCGTTAGAGGCTGCATGGCAACATGGGTATCAACAGGTATCGCTGACCGTACATCCACAAAACCCGGCTATCGCTCTTTATCGCAAATGTGGATTTCAATTTCGGGAAACCCGCGGACACTATTGGTTAATGGTGGCGCAAGCTAACGGTCAGATGTTGGATCAATCTCCGACAGTTTTTCCGGACGAGTAAACCAGATACCTGCTGATTATCCAAACTAACAGAAGGCGTTTAATTGTGAACGTGAGTTTTGCCGTACCGCTAATCTGTGGAAAATATCCAGTCACTACACTTTCTGTCAGATAATGAGAGAGAGTTGGCAGTTTACTGCACCATCTTTACTTCAATCGGGTGCATGTTGGTTGTATTCTTTCGCTGTTAGCCTGGTATGTAAATAGATATTCCAGCCCCTGTTTGAATTCAGCCATTAAGATACGCGCATGGATAGGGAGGTTTGGTATTACCGTGCTAATGATTGCTGTAGCAACTCATGTTTCTGCGCATAATGCGCTCGCCCCATCATTTAAAAAACAAAGGATTGTGAATCAATAATGATCAATGACTGATCTTCTATATTTTCCCGCTTCTAAATCATAAACCAGACCATATGCATGGTAGTTTTTCTGGTCAATATCGCAATGCCGGGAATATTCACTTCAAATACCACTGCCGCTATGGACAAAGAACACAACAGGAGGTTCGAATGATACAACGACTCACACTTACGCTGCTTTTAGTCAGTATAATGACTGCGTGCACAACGCCTGATCCAGAGGTCTATATACAAGCCTTGAAAGACAGGGATTACAAAATTCTGGAAAAACAGGATGGCGTTCTCGACAGAACACAGGTGACTTTGGAGTCTGGCAGAACACCACTGCACTATGCCGTAATTGAGAAAGACAATCAGCTGCTTGAATACTTGTTGAAAAACACCGTAAATCTCAATTCGCCGGATTCATCTGGCGCAACGCCACTGTTTCTGGCTGTCATGACAGAGGATTTAGTGGCGGTAAAAAATCTCCTCAACGCCGGTGCAGATCCGAATATACCCAATAATCATCGCTATCCTATCACTTATGCAATTGCTCACGACAATGCCGACATAACCCGTTTATTAATGGAGTCTGGTGCCAATCTGAATGTTGTGAACAGAGATCATTTAACACCGTTATTGATGGCCATCGATGGTGAAAACATGGTTCTGTTTAACGATCTGCTTGCGGCTGGTGCTGATCCAAACATGACCGTAAACGAAGTCGATCTGCCGATACATCGACTCATATATAACGCTGATGATAACGAATACCATGAATCACAAAGGCTGAGTATGTTGCAGTCACTGATTAAAGCTGGAGCAGAGATGAGTGCCCGCACCTCAGATGACCAGGATATCTTATGGTTGGCGATAGATTATAAGCGTCCATTAATCGCGCAGTATTTACTTCAACAAGAACCGAATACTCAATACAACGAAGCAGACTTAACAGACCTGTTGTTTTTGGCGATAGAACAGCTTCCGGAATTGATAGAGCCTTTGCTCTCTAAAGGTGTGAGTTACCAGAGTATTAACAAATACGGTGAAACGACGTTGATGCAGGCAGCTTATGCCGGACGATTGAAACTGGTACAGGAACTGATTGCCCAGGGGCTGGATGTTAATGCAGTTTCGAAATCAGGCTGGACCGCTCTTCATTATGCGATTAACTATGACTGGAGTCGCTACTATTACAACGGGACGGATGAAGAGCAGGCGCTCATTGTACGCACGTTGATTAAAGCCGGTGCCAATCCGAATGTCTATACCCGTAATCACGTCTCCCCATTTTACCTTGCGGCGATGATTTCCTGGCCACTGACGATGACCGAATTACACAAAGGAGGAGCGGATATAGACGCTGCCCGCGACAATGGGGTTACTCCATTGTTGTATGCATTGGATCGTTCTCAATACGATATTGCCAAGTGGTTGGTAGAGCACCATGCCGATGTTACGAAAAAAAGCAGGTTCTGTAACTCAACTCCCTTATTGGTTTTGGCCAGTGATATTATGATGCAGGATGACAAAACATCGAAGCAGATAGCAGAATTGGCGCAGCTGTTTATCGATGCCGGAGTAAATGTTCGCACGCGAGACTGTAGCGGTGAAAGTGCTTTGGATATGGCTGAGAGAAACAAAAGACCCTTGTTGAAAAAAGTTTTGCAGAAGGCACTTAAATAAAACTCATTGAGAAAGTAGCGAATCACCAAGAGGTCGTTGGTCAAATATGGAATCATCCAATAGATATAATGCATTCAGTGAGAGTGATAATTATGGAACCTCCGGAAAATGGCCTATTTTCGTGCAGGACGTTGTTAGCCCCAGTCTCACATCCTCATTTACGCCAGTAAATTACGGTGTTGCGAGTGGTGCTTCCTTACCTGCATCAAAACTATTCCTACTTTTCAGAGATCCCCTATGTATTGGATAGTATGACGTGACTATTTCGCAATGGCTTGATGTTATTAAAGCGTAAACCTTTTTTGGAAATAATGACTGACTTATGCCTCGTACAGGCGTTGCCGTAACAAAAAAAACCGCTCGGCGATTCTCAATAAACTGAAGTGTTTTTGTATGGTATCTCTTGATTGTCCTGAAACACTTCAGTTTCTTTATTGTCTGGATTGATAGCATGTTGTGATGACAACATTGAATAACCCTGCAAAGAAGATAAAGAATCAGGCTGGCTGATCTGTGATATCGTTGTTTTTTGAAGTTTATTATTTGCAGTAAAAATATTAACAGAACAGGCACTAGATAAACTGAAATTCCGCTCTAGCCACACAGTGAATAAAAACTATCAAAGCCTGTATAGTTTTTATAATGTATTGGAAAGTAACCCGGCAAATAAAACATAATGACCGGAGCTGTAAATAAGAGTCGCCGGAGTAAGTCAAAGTAGCGAGAATTTTGTTTGGCCATGCCTCTTCCTTAAGTGTTGTACCTTCCAAATGGTTGGTAACTACTGGTTCAGGGGCTGTCGGAGATACCTTCGTGTTCATTAAAACGCACTATTGGATGAATCAGGTTTCAAATACCCCCACTCCTTTGCCAAAGCCTCAGCTTGCTCATTAATTTTTTCGTTTTTGAGGTATTGCAACACAGTCTGTAATTGTTCATCAAAATCATTCGGTTTTTTGTCTTCAAATAAATACCAACCTTTACGGCCTTCCCAGTCCTTTTCAGCGACGGCATTGCGGCCAGATGACATGAACTGAACCACATAGCGGAGGATATTCTGGTATTGAGCAGAGCTGTTAAAGAAAGGATTGCCTGAAGGGGTAATCACAAAAGGGTTCAGTTTGAATGCTTGAAATTCCATTTCGTATTTTTGTACTAAGTTATCGTCTCCGATTATTCTCCGTGCGATCCGAATTCTGTCAGAGATACTCCTTCTTTCATTGTCTGCATCCCAAAACAAACACCATTTCCCATTCCCCCAAAAATAATTCTCCAGCAACCTTTGAAAATCACTTTTATTGAAAAAGATCGTCATAACAGCACCAGCGATTGTCCTGATATAAGAGTTATCCTGATGCTGAACGATCTTTATTTTATCCGATGTGTTTTCGGGCGGTGATTCCATTTATGAGCGTATTAACTGCTCCAGTGGATCGAGTGCTCCTGCCAGTTTAATGAGATTGCGAATAAAGCTGCCTGTAAACCACACTATCAGGGGGAGTGTGGGAATCATGAGCAACATGAAGATATCACGTATCGGTTGCTGAATAGAGTGGGTTAATGTTTGTGTAAACAACAGAAATGCTATTGCCGGCACCAGTACGCATTGCCAGAGATAGGCCCGGTACAAACGTGTGGCAAACAGCATGGCAGGTTCGCTGCGGCTGTTCAGTCCCCGTTCCAGAGTGCTCACCCAATGCATAAGATAGATAGGCAGAGCAAACAGATTCACGATGGGCAAGACGACCATCAAAGCTACCAGTGCAGGGGGCATGGGGCGACTTTGAGGTGGGATAATGCGCCATTGCCCATAGGTCAGAATCACTATGGCCGAGCCGAGTAGCAGGCCGGCCAATAGCGCACCATAAGATGCCGTCGGCCACGCAACCTCACGAATGGAATAACTTTCAGTCAGCGCCAGAAACGTGGCAAACAGGCTCACTATCATTGCGAACAGTGCCAGTACTGTTAGCGTGACAATCCATTGAGCGAACGCTTTCATCTTAGCGCTCCTGAGTATTGGGCGCTTGTGTTTGTAAGGCAGCAAACCATGTCAGTATCGCTTCTGTGGCGTTGGTTTTGTCGGTGCTGGAGAGCAGGCTGGTCGCAATCATGACTGAGGTTTGGTTTGACAGATGCACTTCAACTCCGCGTTTGTGCCTGGTCACTTTGGCCATGTCGGAGGCGGCAATAAAATGTGGGCTGTGTATTGGGCCGGTGCTATAGGTGATTCCGTTATCAGCAATGTAAATGACCGGTTCGCCTTTGCTGCCCACTAAAAAACGGCCACCGGCCAATATCCCTAATAAACACGGTGTCGCCGACCAGAATGATATTCCGGTAAACAAAATGCCAATGCCTACCAGCAGAGAGAGGGCCGCGAGACAGGCATATGCGACTCTCCAGGGCAGGGCGAGGTAATAGTTTTGTTCGATTGTCATGTTTTCTCCTTGAGTGTGTAATCTTCCAGTTTGCAAAAAAAAATCGGGTTCAGGGGCTGTCAAAATACCAGGGTGGTTGTTCGCAGGGTTTTAAATGGTTACAGGCCAAGGAGCCTTCATAGCCCTCTGTTTTTAGCATGTTTTGGATATGTTGTGGGTATAACTCCGGATGCTCATAATGTGAGTCATCAGGTAAGCCGAGTGCGGAAATATTTGGTATAAACGGAATTTCGTTGAGATCTCTAATCTTGCTTTGGTACAGGTTTAAGTCATTAAGGTTAATCAGTGTTGATAATGGCTTTGCAGTTGTTAAGGGTGTTCTGGCTAAGTTTAGTGACATCAATTGAGTGAGTTGTGCAATGATCTTTAAGTCATCGTTTTTAATGGATGTGCCACCAATTCGCAGATGTCTCAGCTTTGTCAGTCCACCCAGCAGAGGCCATTGTGTAAACGTACTATCGTCCAGTACCAATGCGGTTAAATTAATCGCTCCAGCAATAAAACCATAGTCCTTCAGTTTTGCTTTACGCAGATTCAGGTATTGCAGGCTTTTGGGTAGTTTAAGTTTGCTGAAATCCTCATCGGTGACGTTTTCCAGGTACAGCTGTAATAGTCCCTCCGGTAATTGAATGCGATTAACATCGGCGGGAATATCGGCACCGGATAACGTCAGGCTTTGCAGCTTAGGCAGACTGCTGCCATCAATGTTCAGTTGTTTGAAACGGCTGTCACCGAGGTAGAGGTATACCAGTTCGGGCAGATCCTGGATGGTCAGGGTATCGATGTCTGCAGTATTCATGACCAGATCGACCATCTGTTTAACACAGCCTTTTAATTCGATATCGCCAATAACTCTGGCCGCGTTGATTTCAAGATATTGCAGTGCCTGATAATCACAGAGGCGCTGAGGATGGGTGAGTTTGGTGCGATAGAATGTGGCAGTCCATAAGGGTAGATCAGCAGACAGCAGGTCTAAGTCGAGGTGGTCGGTCTCGGCGTATCCTTCCAGACGTATCGAGTGTAGTTCTTGAAGGCGGCTGATTAGGGATAAATCATTGGGTGTTACTGACTCAATGTCGATATTGATTAAGTGCCCATCCTTATTCCAGGTGGGAAAAGTC
>NZ_JBNKSF010000025.1:0-8939 GCF_050297175.1 Gynuella sp.
GAACAAACCGATTTCTCCATTTACAGACGGTCTGATTGGAGGTGCTGAGCTTTTCTGCAATCTCGCTATTGGTGAGACCTCTGGCACACTCAGGAACTATTCGTGAGCGAAAGGCAAGCGCTTGAGCCGTTTTTCGTCGTCAAGACCAAGGCGCTAATGGTTCCTTCTCCTCCGCATTTAAAACCAGTTCCGCCTTTGGCCTGCCAGCCATACAACACCTCCCCCAATAGATGTTTACCAATAAAAGGAGTACAACCTATTTTTAAATGAATATTTGGCTCAGCACACTAAGGCAACTCTAAAAATACAAAAAATCTGCGATAATCCAGCCATGATCGATCCAAGGAGGAAGGCATGATGTCCCAACTCAGATTTTCAGATATGGAAGGCCAGGCGAAACGTAAACAGACCCGACGTGAAAAATTTCTGGCTGATATGGACACATTATTGCCCTGGACTGAGATGGAAAAGCCTATCCGGCGTTATTACTCCAAATCCCTCAAAGGCCGCAAACCGTTCCCTTATCCAGCATGCTTCGGATTCATTGCATGCAATTGTTTTATAACCTGAGTGACTCTGGGATGGGAGACTCTCTTTATGAAATTGAATCCATGCGCCGGTTTGCAGGCATTACCATAGACACCGTTCCGGATGAGACCACTATTCTGAAGTTTCGTCACTTATTGGAAGAACATCGGTTAGGTCAAAAAATCTTTGATCGCATCAATGCACTCTCGCCAAACAAGGCTTGACGTTTAAAGAAGGCACCATCATGGATGCCACGATTATCGCCGCACTGGCCTCGACTAAAAACCGAGACAAAGCACGAGACCCGGAGATGCATAAGACCAAGAAAGGAAAAGAGTGGCATTTTTGGCATGAAGCTGCATATTGGCGTCGACAGTGTCTTTGGTTTGGATCATACCCTGACTACCACGTCAGCGAACATTCATGACATCACTGTGGCAGATCAGTTATTACATGGAGAGGAAAGCATGTGATTGACGATACGGGATATACCGGCATAGAGAAACGAGAGGAGCACCAGAACCGGGATGTTGAGTGGATGACAGCGGAGCGTCTTCAGAAAAATTACACTTATCAAACACATTCCCGTTATGGTCTTCACTGCGAATGGCGCTAAACAGCTTTTGCTCACCGTTTCCGATGCATTCTTTTGAATGACAGCTAAACGGCTGTTTTTTTAGCACTATAACTTGCAGTGATTTTTTCGCCAAAACCCACCACCGGCAAAGGCTCTCAGAAAAACTAAAATCTCCTGATCAGACTACAGTGCCGACTCTATTCAATTGATCGCGGAATTATTATCCACTAATCCACATCCGAAAGTTGTACAATACATTTAATTATCTTGATAACCATTTCAAATTTTTACATCCGCATATTATTATCATAATCACTTTAACAAGAATATACAGATCGAAACCAAAAAATAATTACCGGAGACACAGACTGACCAACAACCTCAATACAATCAACATTTGACAATCAATCATTAGTACTCACCTGTACCGTTGTGATGTTGTGGCTTTCATTCAAATACAAGGATACTTCATTGAAATCGGCATAATTAATCCAGCCACCAGGGCTTACTATAGCAGATTGAAAGTCTTTTCATTCAGTCATTAAAACTTTCCCGGACGTGTTTCACCATTACTATGGTATAGCGTATTTTTACCATGCAATTGTCAGCTTTGTTTGCATTGACTGACCACCCAACCTGGTACCATTAAAACGATCAGTATTTCCATATCCCGTACTGATAAGACTCGTCTATTTGTTCTTTATATTTCTATCCAGACCACAGGAGCATCTTCATTCTCTTGAATGATGACACTCTCAGTCAGGTTGCCGCTGGGATTATCTTCGGCATCAGTATCTTCTACACTTGCCGAAGCAAGCATGATTATTGTATATGTCCGTTGCAGTATCGTTTTTGTCGGTTGTTGATGTATTAATACTGTTTTCGCTCTACTATATGCTGTTAACTGCAGCACATAGGAAGCGAATACTAGTGGTTTGATTATGGCTCGATCGCTCATTGGACGACGGGGACCAAACAAATATTACTCAGATTTCAGTGAACGTGAATGTTAAATATATCGACGTTATCTACTCAAATTACCCGGAACAACCCGAAGGTATTTGAAAGGTACTAAAACCTCAAAAGCCTGCTATTAAAGAGCCCGGACTGCTTCAGGATCTGGTTTGATAACTCGAAACTTCCGTTCATCATGCCACTGGCCAGATAAGAGTCAGCTGCCATTCTGAAATCAAGATTAACATCAGAGGCAAAAGTAACGCTGTAGCGATTAAAAGTGTGAGATATATCGCCAACTGTCAGATCCTAAATTATCTTTGGTAAACATCGAAACAATTTATCAAATGGATTTATTCGTTGTGCATAGGCTCACTATTTATCTGTATCTTTTGGTTTATGATGGGAGATTCTTTCTCTTTGAATGCATATTGCCATGACTGGTCTGCCAAATAATCTGAGCCCCCGAAAGTCACCTGTCCAACAACGGTCTCAAATTACGTTTGATGCCATTCACATTGCCACCATTCAAGTACTGGCACATGAAGGACTCGACAAATGCACGACCACTCGTGTTGCAGAACGGGCCGGTGTTTCAGTCGGCGCGCTATACCAATACTACCCTCATCGCAGTGCTTTGCTTGCAGCGGCGTTATCGCGACATCTGACAACACTGACCAGCACCATTGAGCGTTGTTGTGAGCAATTGAAAGGTGCACCATTAGAAAGGATGGTCAGAGAACTGGTAGACACTTTTCTGGCAGCCAAATTCAGAAATAAAATGGAAGCCAGGGCACTGTATGCCATTTCAGTTGATCACGGTGGCCCGTTGTTAATTGAAGAAGCTGGGCGGCGGCTGGATACGGCTATCGCCGGGATGCTCACGACCGAACCTGAAAATGTTATCCAAAACCCGGCCATCGCTGGCACAATCATACGCATAACGCTGTCTGGATTTGCCAGAGCGGTGCTAACCGGCAATGCCCCTGCGGAATTGGAAGAGCATATTGGTCACCAGTGTATGAGACTCATTTACAACTACCTGTCAGATAACAGGATGCCATCAACCCCTTGATCCCAAAAGCGAACAGCCAGGAGCTGCCGGACGCAGCGACTTCTCGCTCCGCTTATTTTATTTTTTAATAGGTATCCGCAGGAATCAGGCTTGCTGTTTATCGGTACCAGACAGTATATTTGCGTCTCTTAACATACCGACCCTATCAAAAGCAGATAAGGACCCGGCTAAAGCGATACGATGTTCGCACTGTTATGCTGAGTCGTGCAGTAGTCGCAATAGAAGGATGTGCACTGGATACAATCATTATCTATCAGAAAATTTCTGTTCTATTGTCACAACCTCTAACCGGATTAATGACCTTTGCGGGAAAGGTCCAATCTTATCTTTAATACAGGTCGTACCAACATATTGGAGGAAACATGGGTAGTCATGCAGATGCGGTATTTCAGAGTTATGGCAGAAGCTGCAATAAGCCGGTTTTTTTTGAAGACTTTTATACGATCTTCACTGGTAAGTCCCATGAAATCCGGGACATGTTTCGTAATACCGACATGCAGGCCCAGAAGTCGCTGCTGCGCACCGGCATATTGGTGTTGGTTATGAATGCCCGTGGCATGCCCGATACTAAAGTGAACGCTTTGGGCAAAAGCCATAGCAAGAAAGGGCTCAACGTACATCCTCGCCATTATGCTCTTTGGCTTGATGCTCTGATGGAAACCCTCAGTCGCCATGATCCGGAGTTCAATCCGGCGTTGGAAGTTGCCTGGCGTAGTACGCTGCAGCCGATCATTGATAAAATCGCCGGAATGTATGAACAATAGTTTACACCTGTATTCCAGATAGCCCTGTCATCACTGACAGGGTATAGCTTCTTTTTCATCCGACTATTGTTCGAACATGGCTTCCGCGATGCTTATGTTGCCCATTGCGTTCCGATTTAAAACCACGATCATCCCAACAAAATACTAAAATATCGTTAATCAGAGTAAACTGCGCCGCGGCTTCGGACCTCTCTATTTATAAGGTCACGCCACCCTGTTCTGCCCGTGCCAGTATGTGAAGGTTGTTATGAAGTGGTTGTTATACCAACGATTTAAGAAATGGATTTGGTTATTGGCCTGCTGGACTGTAATGACCACAATCGTCATGACTCTGGACACCCTTTACCCTGTTGATTTGCAATCACGCTCACTGAGTCAGGCCGTACTGGCAGAAGACGGTACCATATTAAGAACCTTCGCCGACGACAATGGTGTCTGGCGCTATCCCATCACTCTGGAGCAGATATCTCCAAACTATCTGGAAGCGCTACTTACGTATGAAGATCAGTATTTTTATAGCCACCCCGGCATCAATCCGGCAGCACTAACGCGGGCTGCCTGGCTCTGGCTGCGTAATGGTCATATCGTCTCCGGGGGCTCCACCCTGACCATGCAGGTGGCCCGGATTCGTTATCCGGAAGCCCGCACCATAGCCGCCAAATTAAAGGAAATCGTACGGGCCCTGCAATTGGAGTGGCATTACAGCAAAGATGACATCCTGACTTACTACCTGAATCACGCGCCTTTTGGCGGCACCATCGAAGGTGTACAAGCAGCTGCGTTCAGTTATTTTGGCCATTCTGCCGAACACCTTACCGATGCCCAGGCTGCGTTACTGGCAGTGTTACCACAGGCACCGAGTTTTTACCGTCCTGATCGCCATCCAGAACGAGCGCGTCAGGCACGTGACAAATTGATGCATCGGCTGGTGGAGCTGGGGCAATGGTCGTTGGCACAGTTTAATGATGCCGCCCTTGAAGATGTTCAGGCCAATACCATTCCGCGCTATCAAACGGCCCCCCTGCTGGCCAGAAGACTGGTGAACCGCCACCAGAACCAGAACATACAAACCTTTATTCAGGCACAGTGGCAGCGACAGGTTGAAGGTCTGTTACGGGGGTATGTTCGCGGCATTGGTCAACAGGTATCCGCTGCGGCGTTGGTCGTGGATAACGACAGCGGCAAAGTCAGGGTATATGCCGGATCTGCCGATTTTGAGGATGACAAACGCTTCGCCTATGTGGATATGGTGCAAGCCATACGCTCACCTGGCTCTACTCTAAAACCATTTATTTACGGTATGGCACTGGATCAGGGGCTGATCCACAGCGCCAGCCTGCTCATGGATGTTCCATTACGGTTCGGCGATTATCAGCCAGATAACTTCAATGGCGGCTTCAGCGGTCCGGTGTCGGTTACAACAGCACTGCAAAAAAGCCTCAATATTCCGGCAGTACAGGTCATGGAGCGACTTAAGCCAGTATATTTCTTTTTACAGATGAAACAGGCCGGGATTGAACTGCAATTGCCGGGTGATGCTCGCCCTAATTTAGCCGTGGCTCTCGGAGGCGTTGGAACCCGTTTGGAAGACCTGGTATACGCATATACCAGCCTGGGAAATAAAGGAAAAGCACGCAGCCTGCGCTTCTCCACGACAGACAAGGAGGGCCAGCAGCCTCTGCTCAGTGAGGGCGCCGCCTGGATCATCCGCAAAATCCTGCTCGACAATGAAGCCAATGTTGCCGGCCTGGCGGTAAAAACCGGCACTAGCTACGGCTTTCGCGATGCCTGGGCCATTGCAGTCAGCCAACACTACACCCTCGGTGTCTGGATAGGACGCCCTGATGGCACGCCGATGCCAGGACATTATGGACAGGTAACGGCCGTCCCCCTGTTGAACCTTATTTTTCAACGCCTCAATGACCAGCGCCCGGCTCCCTCCATGCCGGAAAGCGTCACAGAAACCGATGTCTGCTGGCCACAGGGAGAATGGGTGAAGCATGGCTGCGAACAACTTAAACACGCTTATGTGCTCGACCATACGATTCCGACAACCTGGTACAGCACCCTGGCGCGGCAGCGTGCATTTGTCGGCGCTGATTTTCTGTACTGGCAGGCAAAAGACAGTGGCCTCAGGGTCACACCGGATTGCCGTGTACCCGCAACCCCACAGACTGTGACCGTATGGCCTGCCCCGCTCGAACACTGGCTGAGTCCAGAATGGCAGCGTGACAGCCGCATACCTGCCTGGGATTCGCGCTGTCAGAGCCCCGGTATTCTGCCACAACAATCCGCACTACAAATTCGAGGTATTGACGATCAGGATGCCTTCCAGATACGCCAGGATCAAAACATTCAAATGGATCTTTATGCCCAGGGTGGTGACGGACCGTTTTACTGGTTTCTCAACGGTATTCTATTGCCGGATAGCAGTCGCCGAATCCAGCTGAAAGATTTGTCATCGGGTATTTATCAATTGACACTGATGGACCAGAGTGGCGAAACTGACCGGATCGAATTTAACGTTCTGGTACGCTAACGGAAAATTAGGGAACAAAAGTACGATACTAGCTCCCGGTTAAAACTGGATACCATCACAATCTCTTGCCAGAGGTCTTTGAGATGTCCCACCACTACCCTAGTCGTAATACTGTTAAGAATGCTGAATACACCGAGATTGATCTGCATTCGATGGCGTTTATCAGCAACCCGTTTCCAGCCTATGAGGCGTTACTGCAACAGTCTACGATCTATCAGTCCCCATCCGCCACGGAATATTATGTGGTCAGACCAAGCCAGATTGAAAGTGTCTTGAAAGACAACAAAACCTTTTCATCTGATCGCACTGGCTCATTTGCAGCGAAACTTTCCGAGGGTCAGCATGATCAGGTACAACCATTGCTCAACTCCCTTGCCAAATGGCTGCTGTTTCAGGATCCCCCAAAACACATGCCGCTACGCAAAATTGTCAACACCTCTCTTAGCCACAAACTGGTTAGCAGTATGGAAGCGGATATTCGTGCCATCACCCGACAATTGATCATGACCATGGTCACAGAACAACAGAACGACCTTGTCAGCAGCTTGTCTTACCCGCTACCTGCGCTTGTTATTGCCCGGCTTCTGGGGGTACCAACGGAAGATATTTCACTGGTAAAAAAATGGTCGGATCACATTGCCAGTTTTACTGGTGCGCAATCCGGAATCGAAATTGCCGAACGGGCCAGAGCCAGCGTAATGGAAATGTCTGACTACCTTCGCGATTTGTTAAATTCCAAGACACTGACGGAAAATACCAATGTGCTCAATAACCTCACCGGATTCCGCAAGGAACACCGTGAATTTACCGACGAAGACCTGATTGCCAACTGCATCATGCTGCTGTTTGCCGGCCACGAAACCACTACCTGTCTGATCAACAATTTATGGATACAGTTGCAGCAACATGAGAGCCAGCGAATGGACCTGATTAATCACCCGAAACTGATTTCCAATGCAGTAGAAGAAGGTTTGCGTTATGACGGTGCCGTTCATAGATTAGGCCGTTTCATTAAGACCGATACCGAAATAGATGGTATCCAACTACAACAAAATCGCATGATCTATCTGCTATTGGGTGCCGCCAACCGAAGCTCTGAATTGTGTGAAAAGCCTGACAAGTTTGATATTCATAGAAAGCCGGTTCGTAATTATGGTTTCGGCTTTGGTCCGCATTTATGTTCTGGCGCAGCACTAGCCAGACTCGAAGCCGAAATTGCCACAGAAGAATTACTAACGTTAATACCGAAAGGTCAGGTTATGGAAAAACCGGAATATCACAGAAATCTGGCACTGCGTTCGGTGAAATCATTGATGATTGAAATTTGAAGAACAGGCGGATAGAACAACCGCCTGCTTTGAGACCGGTAAGACTTACCGGTCAATATACCTGCAAGTAAACCACACCGATCGCATCGATACGTGAACCACTTCTGCCTTTAAAGCCTACAATTTGGAACTGATCGTTTCCGGTATATAGAAAACTGGAATACCCTCCAGTCCCACCAACAGACAATGTTCTGCCCATGTTGGTCCTGATGGTTAGAGAATCCACTTCAGAACCGGACTTTCCTGAAACCTTACTAATGTATTCACCAGACATAAAGTTAAGAGTTTTACAGGAGCCGCCGTTACCGCCATGTTTGCCATAACTATAAATATTACCTGAGCCATCGACATACACCGTCTCGATGGAATCCACCAGTCTACCACCACATAAAATCACTCGGTCAAGCTGCAGAAAATCCGTTGGCGGATTGTCCAAAAAAGCAGCCCCGCCGCCTCCGCCAGAACTTCCCGCTTCAAACTGTGCTGCTATCGTTCCTGCAGAAAGACACGCCAGCATCAGTAATAATAAATTTTTCATAAACTCTCCTTGATTCATAAACGCGAACCTTAAATTTTTATAATATTTCCACTGGAATCGATTGATATTAATATCGCTTTCAATGGAATCAAAATAATAACCATCAGCAGCTGAGATCATACTGTCTAATGAGGGAATTTAATTTAGAAATCACTTTATTTAAAAACGTACTCATTCAGTTCTATCTAGAATTCCTTTTATCAAGTCAGATCTTCTTTTTTCAACAATAGTCGTGTCAGTCATACCAAACATTCGGTCCCACTTGCCAACTCCTTATTTCAACAATATATAGATTTAATTAAATGTTATGAATATATTATTGAACAGGCAACACTGAATAAACAGTGCTACCCGTAAAGGGAGGCTGATTACATGTTCAGACTATTGAGATAATCCGTTTTCCATTTTTCAGGCATACGTTGTAATTTTTCTTCCTGAGTTTCCATGGAGAATTGATCTTTGTAATTGTATTCATCCTGAGTGTCTAGATCCCCGACCAATAAACCATTGGCAAACATGCCAAGGTCAGCACCTTCCTCAATCAAAGAATCTTTTCCAGGAGACAGTTTTAGGTTAAACACGTTGTCCTGGTAGCTTTCGGTACTCACAGCGGTCACCAGTACGGATTCGTCCATT